>JAKSNT010000004.1 GCA_024399575.1 Paludibacteraceae bacterium | reverse complement strand
AACCTGAATCATCAATCCATGCGCAAGGATTGATATGTAACTGCACCTCCCATCATCCTCCCATCCACCTCCCATCATCCTCCCATTTTTTATGGGATGATTATGGGAGTTTTCTGGGTACATCTGTGTTATTGCATTTAAATTCCGAAAGAAATTAAGAGAGCATACTATAACCAAGAGCACGCAGGCAGGCATGGAAAATGCCCAAAATAATTTTCAACAAAGGCTTTGCAGTTACGAAAAAAGTTATTAACTTTGCGGTCGCATAAAAATAGGTGTCCCGGAGGCGGGAAGGCATTAAAAAGAAAGAAAGAAAAACGCTATAGAATATGAAGAAATTTTTACTTTTAACGTTAATGACATGCTCGGCAATAGCAACATACGCCGGAGTGGTAATCACTAACAGTCAAGGTGTTGAAATCACATACGACATCAATCTGAAAGACGAATACGCAACGGTGTTGCCGTCCGAGGGGGTACCATATACAGGAGTTGTGGCCATCCCTGAAAACGTGTCCTACGAAGGGAAGACGATCCCAGTTAAAGTGATAGCCGACAAAGCATTCTATGCCTGCAAGTCGCTCACAACGATAACAATTCCCAAGACCATCACGAGAATAGGAGGTCACGCATTCAAAGGCTGTGTAGGTCTGACGACAGTAAATTACAATGCAACCAACTGTGTGACAGCAGCTGGAACTCAAGGTAAAAAAATCATGCCTGCATTTGAGGACTGCATCTCCATTTCAATGCTGAACCTCGGCGGAGATGTCGTTTCAATCCCTGAATACATATTCTGGGGCTGCACGGGAATCACAGAGCTTACCATTCCCGAATATGTCACATCAATAGGCGGACGCGCTTTTTGTGACTGCAAAAGTCTGTCGGTCATCAAATTTGATGCACGCGATTGCAAGACTCTCGGCTCGAAGGCAGGAGCGGCATTCATGGGATCGCCAATAACCAACGTGGTGTTTGGTCCATACGTGACATCAATTCCCGACTACGCCTTCAAAGGGTGCAACACACTGACCCAGATTACGATACCAGAACAGGTGACATCAATAGGAGCAGCAGCCTTCTACGACTGTCCGAGTCTGACGACAGTGAATTTCAATGCAACTGAGTGCAACAATGCATATAAAGCACAGGGACAGCAGGTTATCACAGCTTTCAACAATCCAGCCATCACGACCGTGAATTTCGGTCAGAAGGTTCACAACATTCCAAACTACCTGTTCTACGGTTGCAGTGGCATCACCGACCTCGTACTCTCGCCATCGACTGAGACCATAGGCGAATGTGCATTTCTGAACTGCTCGTCAATCAGTCAGGTGACTATTCCTGAGACAGTAACTTCAATCGGGGGACGCGCCTTCGGTGGTTGCAGCAACCTCACGACAATCTATTTCAATGCAATAAACTGCGTCAATGCAACAACCTACAACAACAATGTGCCAATTCCCGCCTTCGAGAATTCGTCACTCACGACAGTAGTTTTCGGCAAGGAAGTGAAAATCATTCCAGACAACGCCTTCTCAAACTGCAAGTCACTGAAAAACATACAGATCCCAGACGAAGTAAAACAGATTGGAACAAAAGCATTCTATAACTGCTCGTCACTTCCTTCAGTGACAATACCTGAAAACGTGACATCAATAGGCGGTCTGGCTTTCGCAGGTTGCGACAATCTTGCGACTCTGAATTTCAACGCAAGACGCTGCACCGGTGTCACAAAAGTCGAGAAGAACATCACCTATTCTGCATTTCAGAACTGTGGCTCAATCAAGACTGTCACGATAGGCAATGAAGTCGAGATATTGCCAGAATATATGTTTGCAGGATGCTCCGGACTGACAAAAATCAACATACCTAAGAGCGTCAAGCAGATAGGCAAACACATTTTCGATGGATGTTCTGGACTGAACACCATAGATTATAACGCAGAGAGATGCGAAATCTTCTCAGACCCAAATGCGAAACGCTCAATATTCAGCAACGAAGCGCTCACAGGCGTAAATCTCGGACCAGACGTGAAGGAGATTCCGAATTACGCATTCGCCGGTTGTAACCGTTTGGCAAACATCACCATACCTGCAAACACAGAAGTGATAGGCAAATACGCTTTCCAGGGATGCACAGGTCTGAAGAAAATAACAATTCCTGAGAACGTCAGGAACATTGGAGGAGGAGCATTTGAAGGTTGCTCATCGATGATGGACATCACGTTCAACGCAACCAACTGCATCAACATGAAGACGGTAGAGAAAGGAGTCACGATAGCGGCTTTCATGAACACGCCTGCCACAAGGATAACCATCGGGCCAAAGGTCGAGCAGATTCCTGATTTCGCATTCTACGGATGTACGATGACAAACGAGATAAAGTGGGGGAAATCGCTAAAAAAGATTGGTGCAATGTCGTTCGCACACGTCAATGGACTGAACGAGCTCACCATTCCTGAAGGCATTACAGCCATAGGAGGCGGTGCATTCTCGGACTGCGAGAACCTCATCACGGTAAATTTCAATGCCGAGAACTGCGTTGCAGCATTCAGCCTCGCAACTGACTCAACAATCTATCCATTCGGTGGGAAAAACAAGATAAACGATGTCAACTTCGGCAAAAAAGTCAAGTTCATACCAGAAGGATTGTTCTACGGATGCAGCATGGTGAAACTCATAGAGATACCAGCAAACGTGACAGGAATAGGAGCCTTGGCATTCGCAAATTGCACTGCACTTGCCAACGTATATTTCAATGCCGTTCAATGCGAAGTGGCAAGTGGGACAATCAATGGCGAAGTGCACAGCGCCTTCGAGGGCTGCACAGCATTGGCGGGATTCGCCTTCGACGACAAGGTGACAGCCATTCCGCCATATCTCTGCAAGGATCTCAAAGCGTTGGCTCGCGCATCAATCGGCGAGAAGAGCAAGTGCAAGCAGATTGGTGCCCATGCGTTCGAAAATTGCGAGAATCTCCGCAATATCCGAATCTCTGAATATATTGACATTATAGGCGATTATGCCCTTTTCAACACTGGCATCAACAAATTTACAGTACATAGTTTCATGAAGGAGATAGGAGTAGGTGCAATAGGTGCATGTCGCAACCTGTCGAATGTCACTTGCAAGAAGGACAATGACGATTTCATAGTCAAGAACGGAATACTCTACACAAAAGACATGTCGAGAGTCATAGTATGTCCTCCTGGCAGGGCAGTGGAAAAACTTGCAGTGGAAGAAGGGACGACAACAATTGACGACGGAGCATTCAAATTCTGCTCGAAAATAAGAGAAGTGGTGTTGCCTGCATCAGTGAACTACATTGGCAAGGAGGCATTCTTCAACTGCACAGGTCTCAGAATGTTCATCGTGCCATCGCCATCAATGCCTACCTGTCCAGGTGCTATCTTCGACAAAAATGTCAAGGCAAATTCCGAATTGAAATGCGGTCCTGGTCTCGTATCTGAATATCTGAAGCACGAATACTGGAAAGGATTCAAGAATACCGGTGAGAGTTTCGCACCGACATACGAAATCAAATACGAATACGAGAAATGATTTCGATAATTGTAGCAATTGACAGAAATAACGCCATAGGACGGAATAACGACATTCCATGGCATATTTCGGCAGACTTGAAAAGATTCAAGTCCATCACCATGGGACACACTGTGATGATGGGGCGAAACACATGGGAGTCGCTGCCTTTCAAACCATTGAAAGGACGCAGGAATATTGTGATTTCGAAATCCATGACCGCCGTCGAAGGCATGGAAGTGGCGAAATCGGTGGACGAGGCAATCAGAATGGTTAATAACGAAGACGTTTTCGTCATTGGTGGAGAACAGATTTACAGCCAGACGATTGGACATGCCGACCGACTCATCGTGACACACGTTGACATTGAAGCTGAAAGTGCTGACAGATTCTTTCCGGCGATTGACATGAATATATGGAAAGTGATTGATGAATCACCATTCGAAAGAGAGTGTGGATTGGGATATCGCTATGTCACCTACGAACGAAGATGAAATTCAAGGACTTTTTCAAAAAAATAAGGTTCAAATACAACGTTGTGGTAATCAACGAGAACACGTTGACAGAGAAGTTCAATATTCATCTGTCGTGGTTGTCGTTGACCGCACTGGCAGGAGTTCTGATTCTTGTGTCGTTCGCACTATTGTCGTTGCTGATTTTTTTCACACCTATAAAGCATTATCTGCCAGGGTACGGCAATGCGGCAAGCAATCACGAGATGATAGAACAGGCGATAAGGATAGACTCTCTGTCACATTCAATCGAGGTGAACAATCAACAATTGGAAAACATTAAAAGAGTGATTGCAGACGATATTTCGGTCGATTCTATCCCAAGGGCAGACTCTGTTATAATAGAGAAGAACAAGTCACTCACAATCGAAGCAACAGAACGCGAAAAAAAGTTTGTAAAAGAACACAAAGAAAAGAGATGACAAGATTGGCAATACTCGGTTCAACCGGGTCTATAGGCACCCAGACATTAGACGTAGTTCGGTGGCACCCTGACAGATATGAAGTTTACGCATTGGTTGCCAACAATAGTGTTGACAAGTTGATAGCGCAGGCGAAGGAGTTTCAGCCAGAGGTTGTTGTAATCAGCAATACGGCACATTACGAGAAACTCAAGGCTGCTCTCGAAAAATTACCGATAAAGGTATTCACAGGAAGCGATTCTGTAAATCAGGTAGTGAAGATGACGGCAGTTGACGTGGTTGTGACTGCCATGGTGGGGTATGCGGGCCTCGCCTCTACCCTGTCAGCCATAAAGGCTGGCAAACGCATTGCATTGGCAAACAAAGAGACTTTGGTCGTTGCAGGCGAATTGGTGACAGAACTGGCAGTCCAGCATAAAGCACAGATAGTACCTGTCGATTCTGAACACGGTGCAATATTCCAATGCCTTGTGGGCGAACGTCCTGAAGATGTTGACAGACTGATAATCACAGCATCAGGAGGACCGTTCAGGAACAAAACTATCGACGAACTAAAAGACGTAAAGGCAGCAGACGCACTGAAACACCCGACTTGGCAAATGGGGGCAAAAATCACTATCGACTCAGCATCGCTCATGAACAAAGGTTTTGAGGTCATGGAGGCTCGCTGGCTGTTTGGCATCACTGCCGACAGGATAGATGTGGTGGTTCATCCTCAGTCGGTCGTACACTCGATGGTGCAATATGTTGATGGCTCGGTCAAAGCACAGCTTGGCGTTCCAGATATGCGGTTGCCTATACAGTATGCACTGTCATTTCCCGAAAGGATAGATTCCAGGATAGAGCGTATGGATTTTGCACGTCAGGGACAACTTACTTTCGAGAAACCAGACATCACGAGGTTCAAGAATCTCGGACTGGCTTTCGAAGCTTTGAAACGCGGAGGCAACATGCCATGCGTGCTGAATGCGGCAAACGAGGTTGTCGTTGATGCTTTCCTGCACGACAGGGTGGGATTCCTCGAAATGAGCGACATAATAGAAAAGACATTAAACAGAATTGCATTCATCAGCAATCCTACTTACGAGGATTATGTTGAATTCGACAAGGAGACAAGAATAATAACAGCAGAGTATTTCAGATAAAGTTATGGAAGTTTTCATCAGAATAGTGCAGTTGATACTGTCGTTATCGCTTTTGGTAGTGATACATGAGTTTGGACATTACATGTTTGCGCGCATCTTCGGTGTGCGTGTGAACAAGTTCTATATGTTCTTCAATTCGAAATTCTCGTTGGTCAGGGCAAAGAAATTCAACGGGAAATGGCATGTCAGGTTCTTCGCTAAAAACCTTGAAGAGTTGAAGGAAAACGAAAGCATCGAAACGCTTAACGATGACGACTGGCGTAAATATCCAGAACATACCGAGTGGGGAATAGGCTGGATTCCTTTCGGTGGCTATTGTGCCATCGACGGAATGGTTGACGAGACCCAGAAAGCCGACCAGCTGGCTGAAGAGCCCAAGCCTTGGGAATACCGTTCGCAGGCTGCATGGAAACGCATGTTCATCATCACGGGCGGTGTGCTGATGAATTTCGTTGCGGCAGTCATTATATACATAATGTTGCTGTTCGTCAATGGCGAGGAGTATCTGCCGGTACGCAATGCATATTATGGTTACGATTATTGTGCGACGGCAAAGGAATACGGTTTCCGGAATGGAGATATAATCATGACCGTCAACGGTGAAAATGTAGAAACGACAAAAGAGGTGACTGAAAAGATAATAATCGAAGGCAAATGCGATGTCAAGGTCCTTCGCGATGGCGACACTGCAAGGATCCTGCTGCCTAAAGCGTTCAGCGAAAAGGTGGTTGCAGCCAACGAGACGTCATTCATGCAGTTCCGTTTTCCTTTCACTGTGAACGATGTCGCAGAGGGGTCGGAAGCTGAGCGTGCAGGGCTGATGGCAGGCGACAGTATCATTGCGCTGAATGGCACTCCTGTTTGCATTGCTTCCGATTTTGTGGAGATGCTCGGCAATCACAAGCAAGAAGAGGTGATACTCACCGTCATGAGAGGCAATGACACACTGAACATAGCGGCCACACCTGATACCGCAGGAAAGATTGGGTTTGTCGTCAAGCCTTCAATCGATATTTTCGAAGTGAAGCACATCGACTACAATTTCATCGAGGCTATTCCTGCCGGAATCAGGAACGGAGTAGAGACTCTTGTAAACTATATCAAACAGTTCCGTCTCGTCTTCACTAAGGCAGGCGCAAAATCGGTAGGCGGATTCATTGCCATTGGCAAGATTTTCCCTGCATTCTGGGATTGGACCTATTTCTGGAGCATAACGGCATTCATATCAGTCATACTGGCGTTTATGAACATTCTGCCTATTCCCGTCCTCGATGGAGGGTACCTGCTGATGATAATCTTCGAGATGATCACAGGCAAGAAACCATCCGACAGATTCATGAACATTGCACTGAATATTGGCATGGTACTGCTGCTTGCTCTGCTTATATATGCCAACGGCAACGACATATTGAAATTGATATTCAAATACTGATATGCTGCTGCAGGTTGAGGACATATCGAAATCGTTTGGCGACAGACTGCTGTTCGAGAAAGTCAGCTTCAGCATAGACCAAGGCGACAGGTATGCCATAGTGGCACAGAACGGCACAGGGAAAACCACACTCCTGAAAATGATTATGGGACGTGAATCGGTTGATTCAGGCAGCATAACTTTTCAGAAAGACACTCAGATAGCCTATCTGCCACAGGATCCCGCGTTCCCTGCCGGCACGACTATCAGCGAGGCATGTTTCCATACGAAATCAGAGAATGTCGATTTGGATGCCGATGATTATCATGTTAATATCAAGCAGATACTCGGCAAACTCGACATCCACGACCTCTCGTTGAGGATTGACACCCTCTCTGGCGGTCAGCAGAAACGCATTGCCCTCGCCAACGTGCTTCTGTCGAAACCCGACCTCTTGATACTCGACGAGCCCACCAACCACCTCGATTTAGAGATGATTGAATGGTTAGAGGATATGCTGAAGCGCGGCAAGATGGCATTGCTCGTCGTGACACACGACCGCTATTTCCTCGATTCCGTATGTACCGACATTCTTGAGATTGCAGAACAGACAATGTTCCATTATAAAGGGAATTATTCATACTATCTCGAAAAACGGGAAGAGAGGATTTCGAATTTCAATGCCACGACCGAAAGGATGCGCAACCTTTACCGAAAAGAACTTGACTGGATGAGGAGGATGCCCCAGGCACGCGGACACAAGGCGAGATACCGCATCGAGGCATTTGATGCCCTCGACAAACGTGCTCACGAAAGAATTGTTGAAGATAACATTCAGTTAAATGTCAAATCGGCATATATAGGTTCAAAGATTTTCGAAGCTCAATACATCTCCAAAGCATACGGCGACAGGGTTCTGCTCAACGATTTCTATTACAACTTCTCGCGCTACGAGAAACTTGGAATCATTGGCAGCAACGGCACTGGGAAATCCACATTCGTAAAGATGCTGGTAGGCGAGGTTGAGCCCGACAAAGGCCGTTTCGATATAGGCGAGACTGTACGTTTTGCATATTACAGCCAGACAGGCATGACGTTCAACGAAGGCGAAAAGGTGATAGATGCCATCCGCAATATAGCCGAAGTTGTCGATCTCGGTGGAGGGCGCAAATTCACTGCTGCCCAGATGCTGAACCACTTCCTGTTTCCACACGAAAAGCAATATGATTATATTGAAAAGCTGTCTGGTGGCGAGCGCCGCCGTCTGAACCTCTGCATGACGCTCATGCGTTCCCCTAATTTCCTGGTGCTCGACGAGCCTACCAACGACCTCGACATCTCGACCCTTAATATTCTGGAAGACTATCTTGTCAATTTCAAAGGGTGCGTCATAGTGGTCAGCCACGACCGCTATTTTATGGACAGGATAGTTGACCATCTGCTGGTTTTCAAGGGGAATGGCGTAATTAAGGATTTTCCCGGCAACTACACCGATTATCGAGAATACAAGAAAAACGAAACAAAGGCAGCGAAAGCGAGTCAACCGAAAGAAGATTATAAACCGACTCATTCTGCCGAAAGCAAGAAACGCCTGACATATAAGGAACAACGTGAATACGAACAGATTGAAAAGGAGTTGCAGGCACTCGAGAAGGAGAAAAACGAGATTGAGACCGCCCTTGCTTCAGGCGAAATGACTGACCCAGGCAAGATAGCCGAAACATCAAGGCGATATGAAGAGATAAAAAGCCAGATAGACGAAAAAGAGATGCGCTGGCTTGAACTGGAAGAGAAAATTTCATAAAACATAAAGATACTATGAGTAAAATAACTATTGTGGGAGCAGGGAACGTTGGGGCAACCTGCGCAAATGTGTTGGCAGTTCACGAAGTTGCCAATCAGGTGTGTCTGATAGATATTAAGGAAGGGTTTGCCGAAGGTAAGGCAATGGACATTATGCAGACATCGCAACTTATTGGTTTCGACACTGTTGTAAATGGAGTAACAAACGATTTCAAGCAGACAGCCGATTCTGATATTGTAATTGTGACGTCGGGTATGCCACGCAAGCCAGGAATGACTCGCGAGGAACTGATTGGCGTGAATGCAGGTATTGTGAAAGGCGTTGTTGACAACTGCTTGAAATATTCGCCAGATGCCATATTGATTATTGTTGCCAACCCTATGGACCCTCTTGCCTATCTGACCTACAAGAGTCTGAAACTGCCACGCAACCGTGTCATCGGTATGGGCGGAGCATTAGATAGCGCACGATTCAAATATTTCCTTTCGCAGGCAATCGGCTGCAACAAGAACGACGTCGAGGGTATGGTCATCGGTGGGCATGGCGACACGACAATGATTCCATTGGCACGTTTTGCCACTTACAAAGGTATGCCCGTCAGCGAGTTCCTGTCGTCAGAGGAGATTGACAAGGTTGTCAAGGACACAATGACCGGAGGTGCAACACTCACCAAACTGCTCGGCACGTCGGCATGGATGGCGCCAGGCGCAGCCGCAGCCTCTGTTGCGAAATCAATCATCAAGGACGAGAAGAAGATGATTCCTTGCGCTGCCTACCTCGATGGCGAATATGGCATGAAGGATATCACCATCGGTGTCCCTGTCATACTTGGCAAGACTGGTATCGAGAAGATTGTCGAGCTCCAGCTCAATATCGACGAAAAGATTAAATTCGCTGCATCCGAGGCTGCTGTCCGCAAGACAAATGCAGCTCTGTATGAGATGAAGTTGCTGAAATAATGAACTTTCTGAACAGACTGTCAGTCCTCTTCCGTCTGAACGATTCGGCAGATGAACAAGATGTGATTGAAGGCATCGAGAAGAGCGTCAAGTTCCAAGGTGCAAAACTATGGATTCTCATCTGTGCCATCTTTACGGCTTCGCTTGGCTTAAACACCAATTCGACAGCCGTAATCATTGGTGCGATGCTCATTTCTCCTCTTATGGGTCCTATTCTTGGCATGGGAGTAGGTCTGGCTATCAACGACTTTAAATTACTGAAAACGAGTTGGAACAATTTCATTGTCGCGACACTTTTCAGTATTATCACTGCAACCATCTATTTTCTCATAACACCGGTAGCCGAAGTACAAAGCGAACTTCTTGCACGCACTTCGCCTTCCATATACGATGTCTTCATAGCACTTTGCGGAGGCTTTGCAGGCATTATCGCATTAGGCAGCAAGAGCCAACGTATTGGCAATGTCATTCCAGGGGTAGCAATAGCGACTGCTCTCATGCCGCCACTTTGCACAGCAGGATTCGGAATAGCCACTGCCAATTGGTCCTTTGCCCTTGGTGCATTATATCTGTTCGTAATCAACTCAATTTTCATTGCATTATCCACATACGTAGGAGCTGCATTCATAATGAAATTCAGGAAACATGAGATTGACAATGCTAAGGAACGATGGACAAAACGGCTTGCCTACACACTTTCCATTCTGACACTGATACCTGCCGTCATTCTCACATTCAATATGGTACAGCAGAATTATTTCGAGCAACAGGTTTCAAAATTCATTCAGAAAGAACTCGATTTTCCCAATTCTCGTATCGTAGAAGAAAAGATTGATTTTTCGAACAGATCATTCAGCGTTGCAATAGTCGGCGACAAGGTTGACAGTCTGGAAATAGAGCAGGCGAAATCCCGTCTCGGCTACTACAACCTCGAAGGTTCGGAAATGGAAATCGTTCAGACCTCGTTCAACGACATTGACAAATCGAAGATTGACAAATCTTCGATTATCGGAGCAATTGAAGTCCAGCAAAGGCAGTATATCGAAAACATCACACCTAAGCTGATGCTGGAAGCACGCACACTATTCCCTGAAATCACGAATATAGCCATTACAACCGGCTACGAAGCCGACAGCTCAAAGTCCAGGTCCGTGACTATAATCCTTGTTTCGCTGACAGACGAACTGATTGAACCTGATTATTACAGACTCGAGACATGGCTGAAACAACGTATCGATTTTCCGGATATATGTATCAAGGAAGAGATTGTAAAACAAGAAAAATCTACCCATTGCAGACAATAGCCATCACCGACCGCACCGACTCTGTAGAGACGCGGCGGCTGGCTGGCGTGGTGGTTATCCTTTCACGCTGAACCATGTATCTTTTCACGCAGAATACGCAGAATACGCAGAGAAAAAAATCCCATAATTCTGCGTATTCGTCGTGAGAAAAATATGTATCTGTTTCACGCAAAATACGCAGAATACGCAGAGAGAAAATATTCCCATAATTCTGCGTATTCTGCGTGAGAAAAAATATTCTGCGTGAGAGAAAATATTTATTTCACCTCTTCGAAATCTACGTCTGTCACATTGTCGTTGTTGCCGCCCTGCTGACCTCCGCAGTTGCCGTTGCCTCCGCAGTTGCAATCGCCGCCCTGCTGCTGCGCTCCAGCTGCATTTGCTGCGTTGTACATATCCTGGCTTGCAGCATGGAATGCATTGTTCAGTGCCTCGATTGCCTTGTCGATACCTTCGATATCCTGAGACTTGTGAGCTGTCTTCAACTGCTCCAATGCGCTCTCGATAGGTGCTTTCTTGTCAGCAGGAATCTTATCGCCAAGTTCTTTCAGCTGTTTCTCAGTCTGGAAAATCATTCCATCTGCCTGATTGAGCTTGTCGATACGTTCGCGCTCTTTCTTGTCGGCATCAGCATTAGCCTCTGCCTCAGCTTTCATACGTTTGATCTCGTCGTCGCTCAATCCAGACGATGCCTCGATACGGATTGACTGTTCCTTGCCTGTCGCCTTATCTTTGGCAGACACCTTGAGGATACCGTTAGCGTCAATATCGAATGTAACTTCGATTTGAGGCACACCACGTGGAGCTGCTGGAATGCCATCAAGATGGAACATACCTATCTGTTTGTTCTGCGATGCCATTGGACGTTCACCCTGGAGCACGTTGATCTGTACAGACGGCTGATTGTCCGAAGCTGTCGAGAACACCTCCGATTTCTTCGTAGGGATTGTGGTGTTTGCATCGATGAGTTTTGTCATCACACCGCCCATGGTCTCAATACCGAGCGACAATGGAGTGACGTCGAGCAGGAGAACATCCTTGACCTCGCCTGTGAGGACTGCTCCCTGGATTGCTGCACCAACCGCAACGACCTCGTCAGGATTTACTCCCTTCGAAGGCTCTTTGCCGAAGAAGTTCTTAACCAACTGCTGGATAGCAGGGATACGCGTCGAACCTCCCACGAGGATAACTTCGTCGATATCTGATTTCGAATAACCTGCTGCACGGAGGGCGTTCTCGCAAGGAGCGAGGCATGCATTAATCAGACGGTCGGAGAGCTGCTCGAACTGGGCACGCGTCAAGGTCTTCACAAGGTGCTTTGGAACTCCGGCTACCGGCATGATGTATGGAAGGTTAATTTCGGTTGACGACGAAGAGGACAACTCGATTTTAGCCTTCTCGGCAGCCTCCTTCAGTCGCTGCATTGCCATAGGGTCCTGACGAAGGTCTGCACCCTCATCCTTCTTGAATTCGTCAGCCAACCAGTCGATTATTACCTGGTCGAAATCGTCACCGCCGAGATGTGTATCTCCGTTTGTCGATTTCACTTCAAATACGCCATCGCCCAACTCAAGGATAGAGATATCGAACGTACCGCCACCGAGGTCGAACACAGCAATCTTCATATCCTTGTTAGCTTTGTCAAGTCCGTAGGCGAGCGCAGCAGCTGTTGGCTCGTTTACGATACGGCGGACTTTCAGACCTGCAATCTCGCCAGCCTCTTTCGTCGCCTGACGCTGAGCATCGCTGAAATATGCAGGAACGGTGATTACTGCCTCAGTGACATCCTGACCGAGATAATCTTCGGCAGTCTTCTTCATTTTCTGGAGCACCATTGCCGAAATTTCCTGTGGTGTATAGAGACGGCCATCAATATCAACACGTGGTGTGTTGTTGTCGCCTTTCTTGACATCGTAAGGCATACGCGATATTTCAGTCTGTACGCGATCGTAGGTCTCGCCCATGAATCGCTTGATTGAATATACAGTTTTCTTTGGGTTGGTAACTGCCTGACGTTTCGCAGGATCACCTATTTTGCGCTCTCCTCCATCAACAAACGCCACAATCGAAGGTGTCGTACGTTTACCCTCTGAATTCGTTACTACCGAAGGTTCATTACCTTCCATAACTGCGACGCAGGAATTGGTTGTTCCCAAGTCAATACCAATAATTTTTCCCATAATTATATAATGTGTTTTTTTGTTATTATTCTATATTGTTTTCATCAATTAGTATGCCAGCCTGAATCATGTCAGCCAGACCTGCCAATATGACACGACAATCAAATTCATTGCGACAGATTTGGCATTGTCTGAAAAAAACACTACCTTTGCAGCCTCGATTGACGAGGTTGGGTTTACCCAATAGCCCTTGACATTCTATGGGCTGAAAGCACTAGACATATTAGCCTATGGCAGAGTGCGGAGCACGTCGCCCTAGGTATGCAAACAACACAAATTACGCCGCAACGCGGCATAACAAATATATGGCATTTGTCTTGCTGCGTTGCAGCGTAAACACATACATAAACATTCTGTCCTAGGGCGCTGCCCTAGGCTGATTTGTTGAGTCCCTTCAGGACTCCTTACTGCCGATGAATTACAAAGTAGTTATATAGAAGCCCGATTGATCCATGCCAATGAATGCGACGAAATATTTGACAAAAGGGCAGAACGAGATAATCCGTCTTGCTGTCCCATCGATTCTCGCCAACCTGACTATTCCACTGGTCGGCATGGTTGACACAGCCATAACAGGCAGGATTTCAGACGCTGAAGGACTGGCAGGAATAGCCATTGCCACCACCCTGTTCGACCTCCTATATTGGAACTTCGGATTTCTCCGCCTCGCCACTGGGGGGCTGACGGCTCAGGCTTTCGGTGCGAGGGAAGACGTACAGATATCGCTGATTTTACGGAAATATTCGTCGATTGCCTTTCTCGGTGCCTTGGGGTTGCTCGCCATCCAAAAACCCTTTCTGGATTTTGTACTTCCGTTCTTCAATTGCAGTCCTGACACCGAGGCTTTTGCACGAGCCTATTTCTCTGTCAGGATTTGGGCTGCTCCTGCCACCCTGCTGCTCATGGCTTTGAAAGGCTGGTTCATAGGGATGCAAAACACCGTTGCTCCAATGGTTTCTGACATCACAGTCAACGTTGTCAACATTGTCTTCTCTATCTATCTGTCGCTTCGCACTCCGCTCGGCATTCTCGGCGTCGCCTACGGAACGCTCATCGCCCAGTATTCAGGACTGCTCGTTTCGCTATTGTTTATCCTGTTTCGCTACCGGAATCATCTCCGTTTCTGCAACAATGCCAAACTAAAATACAAAACTGGCTCCATCAACTTCCAACTGATCATCCGTTCAGTCTGTTTCATACTGATTTATGTCGGCTACACAAAATTCACAGCCGACCATGGCGCAGTGCAAGTTGCGACTGGCACGATTCTGATGAAACTGTTCATGCTCTTCTCCTACATCACCGATGGTTTTGCATACGCAGCCGAGGCTCTGGTAGGACGCTTCATCGGTGAAGGCAACCGCAACAGGCTAAAACAGACAATTGTTCAACTTTTCATTGATTCGTTCGCCCTGTCGCTGATTTTCACAGTCATATTCTCAGTCTGCGGGAATTGGTCGGTTTCTTTGATGACCACCGACTCTGAAGTCATAGCAATGGGGAGCAGTGTGTTGGTTTATCTGATTGTCATGCCGTTGATTTCGGCACCTGCCTTTATCTGTGACGGCATTTTCGTAGGGGCAGCAGCTGCTCGCGACATCTGCATCTGCATGATTTTGTCGGCTGTTGCCTTCTTCGCAGTTTATTTCCTGCTGTTCAGTTACGAATATGCGGTTTTCGCTGCATACGATGTCCATCTGCTCGTGCGGTCAATCTATCTCACCGCCCGTTGCCGAACCTTGATTTAATGATTACCAACGCCATTACCATCAGCGACAATATAATCACATCGTCTTCCAATGGTGTCACTGGGTCGGCTGAAGCTGAACGTTTTCCTATCTTCTGTATCTCATCATCCTGACCGAAGTCAAGCATTTCATAATCGGATTCAGAACAGTCTGCGAAGAGATCGAGATTCAATGCAATTTTGTCTATAAACGCAACTTCCATACTCTCATCGACTGTTTCGCCATTGTTGCCAACATAATTCTGCTGCACCTGCCCACCAGAAGCGACATTGCCATTTTGCCTATCGTTATTATATAATGAGATGTCACTCTTGAGCAGTTTCACAACGGACGACTTTCCAAGATTGTATTGCCAGTCGAAATCTGAAACATCATACCGCCTGACATCTTTGTCATTATCCATCTGAAATTCCATCCACGGCTGCGCCACTCGGTTGTCTTTAGGCATAAAATATCTTTCCCTTGTGCCTAATTTCATCATTGACCAGTCAGACGACATGCGTCCACGCTGCCATCTCGCAGGGGTACTACGTTCTGAGAATTGCGCCAACAGGCTATTACAAAACAAGATAGACAATATCAAAAGTAAAATGTTTCTCATATTCAAATTGGTATGCAAAGTTATAAAACAAAAATCAATCCGCCAAACAAATAGCGGATTGATTTTCATTTATTTTGAAAGGTACAATTTACTTGTTCCTCTCTACGTACGTATTGTAACGTATCTTGGCATTATCCTCAGTAGCTTGGAACAGCTGTTCTGCCTCGTCAGGCATCTGTTTGAGGATTGAAGCGAAACGAACCTCGCCTTTCAGGAAGTCACGGAACTTGCTCCAGTCTGGCTCCTTAGAGTCGAGAGTGAATGGGTGTTCTGCTTCTGGGTTGTATCTCCAGAGGTGCCAGTAACCGCACTCTACAGCGCGACGCTCCTCTTCCTGCGATTTGCCCATACCAGACTTCAAGCCGTGGTTGATACATGGAGCGTAAGCGATGATGATTGATGGTCCATTGTAAGCCTCTGCTTCACGTATTGCCTTCAAGCACTGTGCGTTGTCAGCACCCATAGCAACTTGAGCAACATATACGTAGCCGTAAGTTGTAGCAATCATACCGAGGTCTTTCTTGCGTACACGTTTACCGGCAGCAGCAAACTTGGCAATAGCACCGATTGGTGTAGCCTTCGAAGCCTGACCACCAGTATTCGAATAAACCTCAGTATCAAGAACGAGGATGTTGACATCTCTGTTTGAAGCGATCACGTGGTCGAGTCCACCATAACCGATATCGTAAGAAGCACCATCACCACCGATGATCCACTGTGAACGTTTTACAAGATAGTGACCGAGTTCAACAATCTTCTTGCAAGTGTCGCATCCGCAAGTCTGGCACATTGGCAACATTTTGTCAGCAATACGACGGCTTTCGTCTGCATCGTTGCGTTTCTCAACCCACTCCATCATGAGAGCCTTGAGTTCTGCCGAGCAGCAGTCGCAATCCTGAGCCTTCTTCATGAGGTCAACGAGACGGTTGCGCATCTTCTCGTTAGCGAGCGTCATACCAAGACCGAACTCGCAGAAGTCCTCGAACAGAGAGTTAGCCCATGCTGGACCACGTCCCTTGGCATTCTTTGTATAAGGAGTTGAAGGAAGTGAACCAGAATAGATTGACGAACAACCAGTTGCGTTCGAAATCATCTGACGGTCACCGAACAACTGTGAAAGCAGTTTGACGTATGGAGTCTCACCGCAACCTGCACAAGCACCTGAGAACTCGAACAATGGAGTAGCGAACTGCGAGTTCTTGACGTTCGATTTGACGTCAACGAGTTCCTGTTTTGATTTGACGTTTTCAACGAGCCAGTTCCAGTTTGCACCTTCGCCGCGCTGCGAATCGAGAGTAGTCATTTCGAGAGCCTTGCCGTTCTTGTTGCCTGGACATACGTCAACGCAGTTGCCGCAGCTCAAGCAGTCCATTACGCCTACCTGCATACGGAAACGCATCTCCTTCATAGCTGCAGGAGCCTTGATTTCGAGTGTATCGAACTTAGGAGCCTTCTTCTGCTCGTCAGCATCGAGTACGAATGGACGGATGCAAGCGTGAGGGCAAACGAATGCACATTTGTTACACTGGATACAGTTCTCAGCATGCCATACAGGAACGAACGACATAACGCCACGTTTCTCGTAAGCTGCAGTACCCGAAGGACATGTACCATCCTCATAACCCTTGAATGCAGATACTGGCAACGTATCGCCATCCTGTGCTGCGATTACACGCATCACATCGTTAATATAAGCTGGATCGTTGTTTGCTTCTGCCTTCTCGTCAGCAAGTTTAGCCCATGCTGGATCGACAGTCAACTGATGGTATTCGCCACCACGTTCAACTGCAGCATAGTTCTGTTTAACGATATCCTCGCCCTTCTTGCCGTATGACTTCTGGATGAATTTCTTCATCTGCTCGATAGCGAGGTCAACAGGTATCACGCCTGTGATACGGAAGAATGCAGATTGCAGGATTGTGTTTGTACGGTTGCCGAGACCGAGCTCAATACCAATCTTGGTTGCGTTGATATAATATACATTGATATGGTGCTGAGCGAAATAGCGTTTTACGCGGTTTGGCAGTTTCTCAGCCAACTCCTTCTCGTCCCATACTGTGTTCAAAAGGAATGTACCGTTGTCGCGGAGACCTTTAGTCACATCGTACATACGGAGATATGCCTGAACGTGGCAAGCCACGAAGTTAGGTGTGTTTACCAGATATGTAGAGCGGATAGGCTGGTCGCCGAAACGGAGGTGAGAGCAGGTGAAACCGCCTGACTTCTTCGAGTCGTACGAGAAGTATGCCTGGCAGTGCTTGTTAGTGTTGTCACCGATAATCTTGACCGAGTTCTTGTTTGCACCTACTGTACCGTCAGCGCCAAGTCCGTAGAATTTAGCCTCGAACATGCCGTCCTCGTTCAATACGATTTCTGGCAACTGAGGGAGAGATGTGAATGTAACATCGTCGTTGATACCGATTGTGAAGTCATTCTTCGGAGTGTTGAGCTTAAGGTTCTCATATACTGCCATAACCTGTGCTGGTGTAGTATCCTTCGAACCAAGACCATAACGACCACCGACGATCGTAAGATCCTTGCGATCCTGTAGTACTTCGCGAACGTCAAGATAGAGAGGCTGTCCGAGTGCTCCTGGCTCCTTGGTACGGTCGAGAACGGCAATGCGCTTAACCGTCTTAGGCATTGCAGCGAGGAAGTGCTTAGCCGAGAATGGACGATAGAGATGAACTGCAATGAGTCCAACTTTCTCGCCTTTAGCCATCAGGTAATCAATAACTTCGCGAGTTGCCTCGGTTACTGAACCCATAGCTACGATGATGTTCTCAGCATCTTTAGCTCCGTAATAATCGAAGAGGTGATATGTGCGGCCGGTGATTTTCGAAATCTCAGCCATATAGTTCTCTACAATTTCTGGAACTGCTTCATAATAGTTGTTGCACGATTCGCGATGCTGGAAGAAGTGGTCAGGGTTCTCAGCCATACCGCGTGATACTGGATGTTCTGGCGACAAGGCTCTTTCACGGAACTCAGCCAATGCTTTCTGGTCAATGAGTCCTGCGAGGTCTTCGTTCTCGAGCATCTCTATTTTCTGAATCTCATGCGATGTGCGGAAACCGTCGAAGAAGTTGATGAATGGCACACGGCTCTTGATAGTCGAGAGGTGAGCTACGCCTGCAAGGTCCATAACCTCCTGTACAGAGCCCTCAGCGAGCATTGCGAAACCTGTCTGGCGACACGACATAACGTCCTGGTGGTCACCGAAGATACAGAGTGCATGCGAAGCGAGCGTACGTGCTGACACATGGAATACTGTTGGCAGAAGTTCGCCGGCAATCTTATACATATTAGGTATCATCAGCAACAATCCCTGCGAAGCAGTGTAGGTTGTTGTCAATGCACCTGCCTGCAACGAACCGTGAACTGCACCTGCAGCTCCACCTTCTGATTGCATTTCCTGTACCATAACAGTCTCGCCAAAGATGTTTTTGCGTCCCTGGGCAGCCCACTCATCTACATATTCAGCCATTGTAGAAGATGGCGTAATAGGGTAAATTGCAGCTACTTCCGTAAACATGTACGAAACGTGTGCTGCTGCCTGATTACCATCACAAGTGATGAATTTTTTCTCTTTCATATTGTTTATGTTATGAATAATTTTCAGCACTGCAAAGGTACACATTATTTTTAATATGACCAAACTTTTTTCTTAAACTATTTTCCACATTTATTTTGCCGTTTCGGCAAAAAATCGTACCTTTGCAGCCGAATAATTCAACGCTATGAACGAGAAAGAAAAAATAATTGCGCTCATCAACCGAGAAGTGGTTCCTGCCATTGGTTGTACCGAGCCTATTGCGGTTGCGCTTTGCGTTGCCAAAGCTACCGAACTGCTTGGTTCTGAGCCCGAACACCTCACTGTCAGCCTCAGCGCCAACATTATCAAGAATGCTATGGGTGTCGGTATCCCAGGCACTGGCATGATTGGTCTTCCTATCGCCATCGCACTCGGTTCACTGATTGGAAAGTCGGAATACGAACTCGAAGTACTCCGCGACTGCACCCCTGAAGCTGTAGAGCGTGGCAAGCGTTTCATCGCTGAAAACCGCATCACTGTCGAACATAAACTGACCGATGAGAAACTTTACATCGAAGTGCTTGCCGAAGCTGGAAATCGCAATGCCAAGGCTGTCATTGCCGGCTCGCACACTAATTTCATATATCTCTCCGAAAACGGCAACATTTTACTGAAGAAGGAATTATCCTTGTCTGAAGTCTCTGCCGACAAGGCTGTAGAACTCACGATGCGCAAGATTTGGGATTTCGCAATGCAGACTCCTATTGATGACATCCGTTTCATCCTAAAAGCCCGCGACCTGAACGATGCCGTTTCGCGCGAGTCGCTACAGAACAGATTCGGTCATCAAGTCGGCAACACTATCAACAACCACGACTTCAGGTATGACCCCTTCGGCGACACCATCATTTCGAGTGTCATCAGCCGTACAGCTGCTGCCTGCGATGCACGTATGGCAGGCTGTCCTATGGCAGTCATGAGCAATTCTGGCTCTGGCAATCAGGGTATTGCCGCCACCATGCCAGTAGTTGCCTTCGCTGATGCCATTCATGCTTCCGACGAGCAGCTAATCCGTGCGCTCACTCTTTCCCACCTCACTGCCATCTACATCAAGCAGAATCTCGGCAGACTCTCTGCACTCTGCGGTTGTGTCGTTGCCTCAACTGGTTCAGCTTGCGGTATAACTTACTTGATGAACGGAACGTACGAGCAGATGACCTTTGCCGTACAAGACATGGTTGCCACCCTCACCGGTATGCTCTGCGATGGTGCCAAACCTTCCTGCTCGCTCAAGGTTGCCACTGGCGTCGGAACTGCCCTCATGTGTGCAAAACTCGCTCTCTCCAACCACTCCGTCACTTCGGTCGAAGGCATTGTCTCTGAATCGGTTGACGATTCCATCCGCAACATGACCGAGATTGGTCGCGACGGTATGCTCCAGACAGACAAGCTCGTCCTCAACATCATGACCCACAAAAACTGATAACCAACAAGAGCCAAATTCCCATCAGCTGTGCCAGCCAGCTCTGCTGGCGGACACATAATAAGGAAGAGACCCAGACCATCAACTGATCTGGGTCTCTCTATTTATTTTCCACTTTTTATCAAAGCACCTGGTCAATGACAAATGTGAAATTGACTTTGTACTCATTTGTTGGATTGTCACCCTTCATGACCTGAATTGGTCTCACGAACATACCTGTGAACTTCTGAGGCTTCTCCTTGTTGTTTGGAATGTACTCTGAAACTGAAGAATCCAGCCAGTAGATCATACCACCGTTCATGTTCTCGCTTGTAACCCATTTGTCAGAGAGGAAACCTTCAAGGTCATTCTTGTTTCCGAACATTGCACCTGCCTGGCTGTAGAAAGCGTAGAAACGGCATGGCACGCCTGTAGCGAACATCTTGTCTTCCTTACCAACAAATTTTGCAAACTCCTTTACATATTTGTAGGTAATGATTTCCTTATGTTTCTCTGCTTCCGAAGGAGACACTGTGACTGACAGTTTATCCACTTTCGAGTCATCGTCAACATCAATGAAATTGATTTCGACACTGTGGTCTTCCTTGTTTAAGAAATACACTGTAGGAGTCGCCTGTTCCAACTGCATTTTTTTCATTTCATCCGCAATAGTAGTTGGTGCCGCTCCACAGAGGTCTTTTGTCTTCAGATAATACTGATAAATAATGTGGTCATCCCCTGAATTTTTCTCCTCAACTGGCACTTTTGGAACTTCTACTGGTTGACTTTTCTGGTTATCTTTGCAACCTGTTGCAATGACTGCGAGCGCAAGGCTCAAAAAGAAAAATAACTTTTTCATTTTTTTTGTGTTTTTGATTAATAATGTTATTTATTACCCAATCTCGGGCTTTGTTTATTCCCATTCTATCGTAGCAGGCGGTTTTGAGGTTATGTCATATACTATCCTGTTGACACCTTTCACCTCGTTGACTATCCGTCGCGACACTATTTCGAGCACGTCGTATGGTATTCTCGCCCAATCGGCTGTCATTCCGTCTATTGAGGTCACGGCACGTATTCCGAGGGCATAGTCGTAAGTTCTCTCGTCGCCCATGACTCCCACGCTCTGCAGGTTGGTGAGCACTGTGAAGTACTGCCATATCTCCCTGTCGAGCCCTGCCTTGGCTATCTCCTCACGGAGTATTGCATCGCTCTCGCGGACTATCTCGAGTTTCTTCTCCGTGATGTCGCCTATCACCCTGATTGCCAGTCCCGGTCCGGGGAATGGCTGTCGCCATACTATGTGCGACGGTATTCCGAGTTTCTCGCCGAGCACGCGCACTTCGTCTTTGAAAAGCACGTTCAATGGTTCAACGAGTTTGAACTTCATATCCTTAGGCAGTCCACCGACGTTGTGGTGCGACTTGATGGTCTGTGCCGTCTTGGTACCCGACTCGATGACATCGGTATATAACGTACCTTGAGCGAGGAAGTCAAACTCGCCGAGCTTCCGGCACTCCTCGTCGAAGCAATATACGAACTCGTTGCCTATTATCTTGCGTTTGCGTTCAGGTTCGGTCACTCCTGCCAGTTTGCCAAGGAACCTCTCCTTGGCGTCTATCCTGACCACGTTTATGCCGAAAAGACCTTTGCACATGTCCATCACCTGGTCGCCCTCGTTCTTACGAAGCATTCCATGGTCGATGAACATACAAGTCAGCTGGTCGCCTATAGCCTTATGTATCAACACTGCAACCACTGTCGAATCAACACCTCCCGACAGTCCGCAGAGCACTTTGCGGTTGCCCACCTGGGCGCGTATCTTCTCCACCTGCATGTCGATGTAGTTCTCCATCGACCATCTCTTCTCCGCATGACACACCTTGAACACAAAGTTGCTGATTATGTCGTTGCCGAATTCCGACCCACGCACTTCAGGGTGAAACTGAACGAGATAGAGTCCCCGTTTCTCGTCCCATGCCGAGGCGCAGATGTCGTTGTCGCTCTTTGCTGCCACCTGGAATCCCTCAGCCACACGTGCCACATAGTCGCCATGCGACATCCAGACGTTCTGCCTTTCGGGCAGTCCGTCGAACAGAGGGCAGTTGCCATCAATGTTTATAGGCATACGTCCGTATTCCTTGGTCGCGCCTTTCTCTATCTTTCCGCCGAAATGCTGGGTCGTCAGCTGCATGCCGTAGCATATCCCGAGTATAGGCAGTCCGAGGTTGAATATCTCGGGGTCGCAATGGTATGCGTCCTCGGCGTATATGCTCTTTGGCCCTCCGCTGAACACTATTCCCTCCACATCGCCTCTCCGTCTTATCTCCTCGGCGGTCATTTCATGTGGTTTCAGTTCCGAATAGACCCCCATCTCGCGTATCCTGCGGGCTATGAGTTGGTTATACTGACTTCCAAAATCCAATACAAGTATCATGTCCGTTGCTTATTTTGAGTAGTTTGGAGCCTCGACAGTGATATCCACATCGTGAGGATGCGATTCCCTGAGTCCAGCATTTGTTATTCTTATGAATCTGGCGTTCGTCTTGAGATCGCTTATCGTGGCTGCTCCGCAGTAACCCATGCCCGACTTTATACCTCCGCAGAGTTGATAAACAGTGTCGGACAGTGCACCCTTGAATGCCACTCTCGCCTCGATGCCCTCTGGCACGAGTTTCTTCGCCTGGACGTCTTTCGACTGGAAATAGCGGTCAGCCGAGCCACGTTTCATTGCGACGAGCGAACCCATTCCGACGTATGTCTTGAACTTACGTCCCTGATATACGATTTCTTCACCCGGACTTTCCGAGCATCCTGCGAACAGCGACCCGAGCATCACCACATCGGCTCCTGCCGCAAGTGCCTTTACTATGTCGCCCGAATATTTTATTCCTCCGTCAGCTATCACGCAGACATCTTTGTCCTTGCAGTATTCCGACACCTCAGCCACTGCCGTGAGTTGCGGCATTCCTACGCCTGCCACCACACGTGTCGTGCATATTGACCCAGGACCGATGCCCACCTTCACGCAGTTCACGCCTGCATCAATAAGGTCTTTGGCAGCTTCGCAGGTAACTATGTTTCCTGCCACGAGGTCGAGGTTAGGGTATGCCTTGCGTATCTTGCGAACAGCCTCAATCACGTTCTTCGAATGTCCGTGGGCTGAATCGACGGTTATCACATCTACACCTGCCTTTACGAGGGCATTAACGCGGTCCATCATGTCGGCACCTATTCCCACCGCAGCTCCGCAACGGAGTCTTCCGCGGGCATCCTTACATGCGTTAGGGTAGTTCACCACGTTGTCGATATCCTTCGACGTGATGAGTCCGACAAGGTGGTTCTCGCCATCCACTATAGGGAGTTTCTCGATTCTGTGTTGCCAGAGTATGTTGCGAGCATCCATGAGAGATGTCCCGACCTTGGCTGTTACAAGTCCCTCCTTTGTCATCACCTCGCAGACGTTTGTATCGTCAATGTCGAGGTATTTCAGGTCGCGGTTGGTGATTATACCTACAAGGTGATTCTCGCCATCAACTACCGGCAGACCGCTGATTCTGTATTTATGGAGCAGTGATTCGCAGTCGCGGAGCGTCGAGTTGGTGTTGAGCGTTATTGGGTTGGCTATCATTCCGCTCTCGTAACGCTTGACGAGATCCACTTCAGCTGCCTGGTCTTCTATCGACATGTTCTTGTGTATGAAACCCAAGCCTCCTTCGCGGGCTATTGCTATTGCCATACTTGCCTCGGTCACTGTATCCATGGCTGCACTCACGACTGGTATGTTGAGCCGTATGTTGCGAGTCAGGTTGGTGCCGAGCGTCACCTGCGATGGCAGTATCTCCGACTTCTGCGGCACGAGCAGCACGTCGTCGAAGGTCAGTCCGGTCTGTATGTTGTCAAAATTCATATATCTGATGAATTAAAAAATCTCTTTCCTTATTATAGTCTGTGTCCTGTCTGGACCTACGCTTACGAATGCCACCTCTGTGTGAGTGAGTTCCTCGACACGTCTGATGTATTTCTTCGCTGCTTCAGGCAGTTCCTCATACGTTTTCATGCCAGTGAGATCCTCCTCCCACGTCTCCATGACCTCATAGACAGGCTCGCATCTTTCGAGTGCCGAAAGGCATGACGGAATGTAGTCTATCACCTTGCCGTCGAGCTTGTAGCCCACACATATCCGGAGATCCTTCACTCCAGACAGCACATCGAACAACATGAGGCTCAAGTAGTTCACACCCGACACACGACATGCGTGACGCAACACCACGCAATCAAGAAAGCCCACTCTCCTTGGTCTGCCGGTAACTGTCCCGTACTCATGTCCGCGGTCGCGGATATAATCAGCCTGCTCGGTAAAAAGCTCGGTTGGGAATGGCCCAGCCCCCACGCGAGTGGTATATGACTTGCAGATGCCCAACACATTGTCTATAAACCGTGGCGCTATTCCTGCTCCTAATGGCACGGATGCTGCCGTTGGCGATGACGAAGTCACAAAAGGGTAAGTCCCGTTGTCAATGCAGAGCATCACTCCCTGCGCCCCTTCGAACAGCACTTTGTGTCCTGCCTCTATCTCGTGGTTCAGCAGGATGGAGGTGTCAGTGATGTATGGGCGAAGCGTCTCTCCATAGCCAAGATATTCATTATATAAGGTATCGAAGTCGAACTGCTCCAGTCCGAGCATCTTCAGTTCCATGTTCTTCTGCAGCAGTGCGTCACGCAGACGTTCTGCGAAGTACTCCTTGTCAAGGAGGTCGCCCATGCGGATACCCACACGGCTATATTTGTCGGAATATGCAGGTCCTATGCCCTTCTTGGTCGTGCCTATCTGCTTCCCGCCTTTCAGTGCCTCGTATGCTCCGTCGAGAGCGAGGTGGTAAGGCATTATCACTGCAACACGGTCCGAGATGTAGAGCTGGAAATCACGTATCCCGCGTTCTCTCAGTTTGTCGAGTTCGCCTATGGCGGCTTTTGGGTTGACCACCATGCCGTTAGCCATTACGTTCTTTATATGGGGGTTGAAAATCCCTGAAGGTATCGACTGCAATGCGTATTTGTTGCCGCCGAAGGTGATTGTGTGTCCGGCATTGTTGCCGCCCTGATAGCGCACCACAACATCCGCTGCCTGTGCCAGGTAGTCGGTCATCTTGCCTTTCCCCTCATCGCCCCACTGTATTCCGCATACTACGAGAGTATTATTCATAGTTTTGTCCTGTTTTTATAGTTAATCAATTATTCCGCATCTTTTGTATATCATATCGACCTGCGAGAAATAGTATTCCAGCGTGAAACAACCTGCCAGTTCCTCCTTCGTCAGGTAGCTCATCACCTTTTCGTTCTGTTCGAGCAATTCCTGGTAGTCGAGCCCTTCGGTCCATGCCTTCATGGCAATAGGCTGCACTGTGTCGTAAGCCTCCTCACGCACGAAACCCTTTGCTATCAATGCGTTCATCACACGCTGGGCGAAGATTATCTTCTTCGTGCGGTAGATGTTGGCTATCATCTGGTCCTTGAATATCACGAGGTTGTCGAGTATCCCCTTAAAGCGGTTCAGCATGTAGTCCAGAAGCATTGTCGCATCTGGCAGTATGATACGCTCGGTTGACGAATGCGAGATGTCGCGTTCGTGCCAGAGAGCCACGTTCTCGTAGAAAGCAGTCATATACCCTCTCATCACCCTTGCGCATCCGCAGATGTTCTCCGACGATATAGGGTTGCGCTTGTGCGGCATTGCCGAACTGCCCTTCTGCCCCTTGCCGAAAGCCTCCTCCACCTCGTGCACCTCAGTGCGCTGCAGGTTGCGGACCTCCATTGCCATCTGTTCGAGCGATGAGGCTATGACAGCCAGTGTCGCCATATAGTAAGCGTGACGGTCGCGTTGTATTACCTGTGTTGAAACGAGGGCATGGTCTATGCCAAGCTGCTGGCAAACGTATTCCTCGACAAAAGGCGGTATATTGGCGAAGTTGCCCACTGCACCGCTCATCTTGCCAACCTCGATATTCCTGCACGCAGCCTCGAAACGCTCGATGTTGCGCATCATCTCCTGATACCAAAGCACCCATTTCAGTCCAAAGCAGGTGATGTCGGCATGTATGCCGTGGGTCCTGCCTATGCATGGTTGTTCCTTGAACTCGATGGCGCGTCTCTTCAGCACAGCCACGAAATCCTGGAGGTCCTGACGGAGAATGGCGTTAGCCTGCTTGACGAGATAACCGTTGGCAGTATCAACAACGTCTGTAGATGTCAGTCCATAATGCACCCATTTGCGTTCCTCTCCGAGCGACTCGCTGACAGTCCTCGTAAAAGCCACAACATCGTGCTTAGTCTGCTGTTCTATCTCGTATATGCGTGGCACCGAGAACTTTGCATCGCGCCAAAGTTTCTTAATGTCCTCTTCAGGAACCACCCCGAGCTTGCTCCAAGCCTCGGCAGCATACAATTCTACCTTCAGATAGGCGTTGAACTTGTTCTCCTCCGTCCAAACGTCCCTCATCACCTTTCTGCTATATCTCTCTATCATATTGATTTACTTTTTATCCCTTTTATTTTCTACGCATTACGCATGAAACAAACCCCAATATATCGTTTGCAAAGTTACGACAAATAAATCATTCTGCCAAACAAAAATGCAAAAAAATTGCAACAATTGTGCAAATGAAATTGACCTCTCTCCGAAACATCTGAATTACGACAAAAAAAATAGCTATACCACTATGATCTCCATCAATGAGCATTCGACAAAGCAAAGAGCTTGCTCATTTGCTTTCGGTTTGAAGTATAATCTTACAGGTGGCGTATAACGCCTACTCACTTTTTTTACAAAACATTTTGTCTTGTCAAAAATTAGTCGTACCTTTGCAGACGGTTTCAGTGGAAAAGTCACACAATCCAACCAGAAACCGCCAACAGCATACTTACAAAAGAACAATATATAAAATATGAGGAAAAATGACCAATTCGGAAAATATTAATAATGGCAGACATCACGCCATCCTGACAATAGTGATGCTGATATTCAGCCTGACGACATCAGCCCAATACAGCTACACCCACAAATTCGACAATAAAGGCAACTGGTCGGGGATATCTGAAGGAGGAGTAGGTTGGACAATAAGAACAATAACAAGAGAGGAAACAGAAACTTATCCCGGAACATATCTCCGAATGATTCTTGCTAAAGACGAAGACGAAGGACCATCAACCGGCAGCAACTTCTATGCAACCTTGCAACAGAACTTAGAAACAGGCAAATACACGGTCAGATGCAAATACCATGTATTCTTCCCGTCATATTCAGGAGTGAACGACCAAGACTTCGTCCGCATAGCACTCATTCCAGACAGCGAAACGCTTCCGCAAAGCAACAACTTCACAAGTACAAACCTTCCCAACAGCTGGATTTCGCTCGATGGCGATCAAGCCCTGATAAATGAAGAAAGCCAGGAATGGTCAACCCTCGAAAAGACATTCGAAGTCAAAACCCAAGGCACATACAAACTTGCCATAGCCTTTCAATACAACGGAGCACACGAACCTGAAGAAGGAGGAATACTCTATGCGGTAATCGACAGTATATCAATAAAATGCGACATAAAATACTTAAATACACACACTGAAAACGGCAACACATATCTGCTTTGCCACCAATACAAAGACAGCAGCAATTACGCAATCTTAATCCAATCCACAGCCGACTCTGTAGAAACCCGCGAAGTGACCATCGTTGACACCCCAACCGCAAATCCTATCAACCTCACAAATTACACATCGTACAACATACAGGTCACTCTCCCTGAAACAATCACCGACAACTCCGTGACATATACTGTCAAAGAGATGAAAGACACCGCACTCGCAAGACTCGCCAAATGTCCTACCAGATTGAACATACAGTCATCAATGACCGCTCTGCCAATCAGAGCCTTCGCCGGCAGGAACTGTCTCATCGTCCACAAATCATCATCAGCACCCACATTCGATTCTCCCATAACGCAGAACATAGAACTCAAGCCATCAGACCACGTCTCAATCCCATACCTCGCAAAATGCAACGGCACGGAATATACCCAACGCCCATTCGGAAATCACAAGATGAAACTGAAAGTAGTCCATAAAGGACCACTTAACCGACGCTACATAATGCATTGGAAATCACCACTGGGTTTCGATGAGACAGTACTTACGGACACTACATTCGAAGGAAAGCTGACAGACGAGACTGTAGTGGAAGGCACTCTCGGCTACGACGAGATAATCCGCCACTACGCACGAATCAGCGTCAGCACAAGTACGCAATTTTCAGACAGCCTGCGCTATCTTGTCTTCGAAACAGACACCAATTCACTGCCGTCATACGTTATCACAGGAACCAGAGAACTCACCCTTCCAAAAGAATCAAAGTCACGCCTCGACCTCAAGATAAACAACACCCGATATTTCCACTTCTCGCTGCCTTTCAACTCACAGATGAGCGACCTGACAATAAAGGCATACAAAGCAGACGGCTCAGAGACAGAAATAAGATATTCGGCAACACGTCCGGAATATATACAAGACGATATACATAACTTCTACTCAATCTTCTGCTTCAGCGAAGAGGAACGCGCAAAATCGACAACATTAGGGAACTCGTATATCCCTCTCGACACAAGTGCCACCATCGAAAAGGGCAAAGGCTATCTCGTAGCAATATACGAAGGGGCTGAAAATCCTGCAACCCATGCCACACTGTCATTCCTCTCAGAGAAGGGAGTCACACTCCACTCGACGGCATCAACAGTCGAGATACCGACCAGCTTCACATCAGGACAACCAGCCTACAGAAGTGGATGGAACCTCATAGGCAACCCATTCACATTCGACATCAAAGGCAATAACCTGCCTAAAAGATTATTTGCAAAAGTGGATTTCGACAACGGTGAAACCAACAAAAACAAAATAACCCACTACGACATTGAGACCTATCCACATGATGCATTCACATTCCAGCCTTTCTCGACAATATTCATACAGACAAACGGCACAAAACTTGTCTTAGGTCCAATATCACAACAGGCTCCAGTTGCCTGCATGAGAGATGACATACCCGACCACATAGAAATAACAATAACCGACAAAATGGGCAACGACAGCCACACCAACATTGTACACAAACCAGAAGCCTCGACACATTACGTAATAGGAGAAGACCTCGCATATCTCGGCAGCACGACGACAACAACACTTAGCTCGATGAGCGATTCGGTACGCTGCGCCTTCAACAAGCAAATGATAGATTCGACAGGAAAAGCAATAGACCTTCATCTCGTCACTGACCACGAAGGCAACTACACGTTCAGCATAAACGAAAACCGCACGCAATGGAACGGTAAAATACTGCTCCACGACAACGAGGCGAACATCCTCAAAGACATAACAAACGACTCATACACAGTCCATCTCAAGGAAGGGACATTCGACTCGCGGTTCTCCCTCCTCATTACACACCATGAAACCATAGTGGGCGAAGAGACCATAGCCGACGACAATGCCGTGGTATTTACCACCAACGAGGGGAACATCGTACTGGCAAACCTGCCCGCTACACCACTCCACATACAATTATCGACCATCACTGGGCAGACAATCTGCACAATGACAGCCGACAACGAATCCGAAGTCACAATACCCCATAATCTCCTGCCTCAGAACTCACTCCTCATTCTCACCCTCAGAACCACCTCAGGCACGAAATCATGGAAGGTAATGACCCATTAACGAGCAGTATAATTCTTTGAAAGCTTAACCTCGGCATATTCACGCGAAACCACAAGTTTCCGCGTCTTGGACGAAGCGTGCGAGCCAATGTCGTACATATCGTCAATCAGAATAGATTCGACGATGGCACGCAAGCCACGGGCACCGAGCTTGAACTCAATGGCTTTGTCAACCACAAGTTCGAGCACCTCCGGTTCAAGCACAAGTTCAACCCCATCCATGGCAAAAAGCTTGCGGTACTGACGGACGATAGAGTTCTTAGGCTCAGTCAGAATGCGCAACAAGGCATCACGGTCCAACGGTTCGAGATGAGTCAGTATAGGAAGACGTCCTACAATCTCGGGAATCAGACCGAAGGCCTTCAGATCCTGAGGAGCAACATACTGCAACAGATTGTCAGTATCAATTCTGCGTCCTGTATTCTCGAAACCGACAACATGACGGTTCATTCTTGCAGCAATCTTACGCTCGATGCCGTCGAATGCGCCACCACAGATGAAGAGAATATTCCTGGTATCAACCTGAATGAATTTCTGTTCAGGATGCTTGCGACCGCCTTGAGGAGGGACATTGACCACACTGCCCTCAAGCAGTTTCAGCAACCCCTGCTGCACACCCTCGCCACCCACATCACGCGTGATCGAAGGATTGTCAGCCTTGCGCGAAATCTTGTCAATCTCGTCAATGAAGACAATACCCTTCTCAGCCGCCTTCACATCATAATCGCACGCCTGCAACAAGCGGACAAGCAAAGATTCGACATCCTCGCCCACATAACCAGCCTCAGTGAGTACAGTAGCATCAACTATAGCAAAAGGCACATTCAGCTTGCGGGCAATGGTTCGTGCAAGCAGAGTCTTGCCTGTACCAGTACGACCTACAAGAATGACATTGGATTTTTCTATCTCTGTCTCGTTCTCGTCCTTCTCCTGCAGGACACGCTTATAATGGTTATAAACAGCCACGGAGAGATATTTCTTGGCATCGTCCTGACCAATGACATACTGGTCAAGATATTCCTTGATTTCGTTAGGCTTGGGCAACTGCTTACGGTCGAGACTGAACTTGGAAGTCGCCTGCGAAATACGCTGCTCCTCGAAAACCGACATAGCCATCTTGGCACATTCCTCACATATCAACGAGCCGTCAATACCAGCAAGCAGCATTCCTGCTTCGCTGAATGAACGACCACAAAAACTGCACGTCTCCTCAATTTTATTTTTTCGCGTCGGCATTGTTCTTCTCGTTTACTAAAACTTTGTCAATCATTCCATACTCCAATGCCTCCTGGGCTGTCATCCAATAGTCACGGTCAGAATCCTTCATGATTTTCTTGAATGGTTGGCCGCTATGGTCGGCTATAATCTGATAGAGCTCATCGCGAAGGAGCATAATCTGCTTATAGTTAATCTCCATATCGGCAGCCTGCCCCTGCATTCCGCCCATTGGCTGATGAATCATCACACGCGAATGCTTCAAGGCGAAACGGCGCTCCTTGGCACCAGCCACGAGCAATACGGCAGCCATCGAGGCAGCCATGCCTGTACAGATGGTCGATACACGTGAATTGATATACTGCATCGTGTCATATATTCCAAGACCAGCATGAACCGAACCGCCAGGACTGTTGATATATATCGAAATATCCTTTCCAGGGTCGGAAGTGTCGAGGAAAAGAAGCTGAGCCTGAATGACATTCGCAACATAGTCGTTGATAGGAGTACCGAGGAAGATAATGCGGTCCATCATCAGACGTGAGAAGACATCCATCTGAGTCACATTGAGCTGTCGTTCCTCGAGAATCGAAGGTGAGATGTAAGCCTCGGAAGTCACGTCTCGCATGTACTTATCCAATCCAAGGCTCGAAATGCCACATTCGGAAGCGGCAAATTTTTGAAAATCCTTTATATTCATAGTATTTACATAAATTATCGTGTAAGCATGAACTTGACCGAAAGACCAACATCACAGGTCTCGATAGGATAGGAGGTCGAGATGTACGGCTTGTTGGTCTGGTAGTCGCAGAAGAGTTTGAACGAAAGCATCGACGAGAAGACATATTCGGCTGAGAACTTTACACCTATTGTCTTGTTGCCATTTGTCGCCTGAGTATCGTCAACCGAATCCATCTTGCGTAGCAAGGTAGAGATGTCCTTCAGCGAGAAGTCGCAGCGTAGCGTGAGGTCGTTCTTCACTTTCTTCAAACGGTTGTTCTTGAGTTTCAACATGATGTCAAAATCCTTCAGCACATAGCCGAGACCGACAACCCACTCGTTGTTCTTAGCCTCCATCAACTGGTTGGACGAGATATTCAAGGTCAAGGTTCGCTGGCGCTTGTATTCCACCTTGCAGAGAAGCGAGTTCTTCAATGCCATGTCAACACCAATCAGAGGGTTGAGACTCTCGGTGACATTGACCGAAGTGATATTGTAAGGCGATGAAGGAATAGGGTTGCCAGTAGTGACATCCTTGACGAAACCACGTCCATCACCAGCATCCACATAATTGGAATACGAAGTATAAGAGCCTACATTATAGACACATTGATAAGCATGAGTAATCGAAAAACTGCGGAACACCTTCTGCATCGCCTTAAGCTTGCCAAGACCGTCATAGGTTATTTTCCAGTTAGGGAGCATGGCGAGGAAACCAGGGAAGAGGTCAAGCGACTGACGGTTAGGGTCTTTACCAGAATAGGCAGCAAGAAATGCTGGTATGAGGACATCCGCTGAATTGCGGTTAACCTGACCATTGTCAGGATTGTAAGGCAATCCAGCCACACGCGAATCACGCATGAAACCGGAAACTGGATAGACTGTATTGGTGTATTTCTCCTGAACGCGTGCTGCTATTACATCACGATTTGCAAGGAAATCATTAAAAGCACGGCTACTATAGTTGTTGGCAGCCTTGCCCGTGCTCCAGAAAGCAGACGCCAGCATACAGGTCGTCATACGGAAAGTGCCACTGTATGTGGTCGGAGCATCGGCGAACTGCGCCTGAACGGAAATCATCTGTGTCATCGCACGCTTGGATTGCAGCTCAATCTTGAAACCAGGCACTGGCTCCAACGAAAGCTTTCCATCGAAATCAGACGACTTGTTGACCGCCGAAGGATTGACAATCGAGTCGTTCATCACAATCCAGCCATTGCTCAAGGCACGCTCAAGATACTTCTCTCCAGGAACTCCGAAGGCGAAATCAAGACCAGGCTCAAGTTTACCATTCATTACAGACTGACCAAAGAACCTGCCACCAGAGGCAAAACCAGGCATCGAGACGCTACTCGAACCTTTATACGAAATCTGAAGCTTACGAACCATCATCAAAGCCCTGACTGTATATAATCCAGCAAGTTCGGCAGGCGATTCCTCATTAGGATTCTTGGTTGTTATCGTAACCTTGACCTCAGTGTCCTTCTTGAGTTTCTTGATTACTATATTGTTCTTATCCTTGATTTTATATTTCACATTCAACGGTTTGCCTTTCTTGTCAGCAAACTGTATCTCGAACTTGTCGCTGTTCAGTTTATGGTTGAGAACGACATCTGCAGTGTCGGTAACAATCACGGTCTTGACGAAAGTGCGAGGGTTGAATTTCTGCTGACGACGACCACCCTGACCCGACCGCTGCTGCAACCGGCGATTGAGTTCCTGCACATATTTCGACTTGTTATATAATGTCTCGAAATTCATTGCTCCATCACCCTGCCATTGCGCCATATTCGAAACGGTGTTACCCATTGAGTTCTGTCCGTCATAGACGACAGCCGTACTCCAGTTGTAATTAGCAGAATACTGTGCACGGGCAGTAATCCAGTCAAGCCCAGGTATCTTGTTAATAGGTATATCCCACGATGCAGTAAACGACTGCTGGTAAGCCAACGGACGACCACCAGCAGCAATACTCTGCTTGATAGTGTCCTTCCAAAGTTCGTATTCGCTCGGGAAGAACTCACGATTCACAGGCGAATACTTTGTCTCGTCGAAGCGCGAATTGGTCTGTGTAGTAAGCGTGAACTTGATATTTTTCGTAAGATTGTAGTTCAACTGGAAATTACGGGTCCAGGTGAAATCTTTCGAGAACGAGAGCAGCGAGTTGCGAGGGTCGCTGAAATCGACCTGCATGGCACCAGTAAGGTCGCGGAGCTGTGTCTCGGAATAGGTACGTGCCAAATTCACATTGAATGCCAGAAGTGATGGTTCGTAGTTCATTCCCCATTCGGTCAGTATCTTCCATTTGTCAAGATTCTTCTTGCCCTTGAAAGGCTCCCATGGCTTAGGAGTAGTCGAGAAATTATAATTGAACTGAGCATTATGGGTAATAGTGAAGTCGCGAGCAGTCTCAGGGTCAAGATCCTGAATATTGGTATAGGAGTAAGAAATCGAGAAGTTGGCAGGATCCCAGATTCGAGGAGTCTTTCCACGAAGGTCAACCTTCATGTTGGTAACATTGAAACTGTGCGATATATTCTTTTCCACTGAGAGGTTACGGAGCGAATCGCGCTGCTGCTTGGTTTCCAATGATTCAAGCGACTTACGCAACGGAACGTCCTCATCCATCGGATTGTATTCAGGGAGACGGGACTCATAGCCGTAACTGTAATAAGCAGGGATGCGGACATTCGCCTTGTCAGGTAAGAAACGTCCGAAATCCCACTGGAGCGAAAGATTGACCTGCGTGAGGTCATCAAGACGACGCGAAGCGAGACTCTGCTCAATGCCTCCAAAGCCAGCCTGCTCGTAACGTGCAGAGACATTGAACGATCCGACATCAGAAAAGTTCAATCCTATATTACCAAGAGCAGCCCAGGACGGTTTCTCATCATATTCGGTCAGACGTAGTTCATTCACCCAGACCTCAATATTGCGAACCTCCTTGCCATGGTTGCGTACACCAATCAACATCGTCTTGATTTCTCCAAGGTTAGGATTTCCGACAATGGTAACCTTGTTCTGCGTATGGTCAGGGTCGTACTCGGAATAAGGGCGCGCCATCGATCCGTGCGTCTGGCGTATGCTGTTATTCCTGTGGTTCTTGACATCAGTCAGCAAGTCCAGCGAGAAGTCGAACATATTGCCTTCAGGCCAAACCTCGTTGCTCCATTTGCTATAATGCCCTTCAGGTGTGATTTTCAACGGAATCTCGTATTCATAGTAGTTTTCGGTATGGTCAGAACCGATACGGAGAAAAATTGAGCACTCGTAATCCTGCAGGTCTGTCAGGTCATCCTTAATTTTCTCGGCATGGGCAAACATCTGCAAGCGTTTGTATTTACGCATGTCGTAACGGAGATTCTTATATACCGCACGCGAATCGTCAGGCGAGAGATTCATGATCTTTATCAGCATAGACTGTTCGTTCTGCTGAGTCAACTGAGGCTGGCTCGGGTCGGTCACCCTCGTCACATTCGGAGGAAGGACATAGTTGACAGGCTCCTTGTTGTCGTGCTCCTCAATATTAACAGACGAAACATCCATAGAGGCCTCGACAAGTGGTGGTTCCTGTGTTGTATAGAGCGGTTTATTATATTTTCGCCACTCGCCACGTACGAGCTCGAGAGTTCCGAAACGCAGGTGCATTTCCTGCTCGAAATTCGTCATGAAGATACGCATGAAACGAATGCTCCGGAAATCGCGAATTGAACCGACACGCTTAGCATATTCACGGACAGGTATCTTGAACTGATACCAAGTCACACTGCTCTCGCTACCATCAGCCATTTCGGTAGTAGTCACCACTTTATTTACAATATAGTTGCTTCCCACCTGCATGTCGTTCTTTCGGATTGAGACCTTGTATTGATAATATTTCTCGTATTCGTTCAAGGTGTTGTCCTGATTAATATCCTCAGCATCAGGCACCGTGGTAGCCGAAGTGGAATAAGATTCAACAGTATTGTCAGAAGCAGGCGAGTTGCCCTCTGGGTTGTTGAACCGCTTATAACGTTCTAGGATCCCAAGTTCAGCACCATCATAATCCGTTCCACGATAGTGATGATAGTCATCACCCCCAGGGTCGTTGAACGGCGAGAAAGGGTCAGATTCCATCTTTGAGACAGCCTGAGCAGGAAGAGTATTGCGTAACGCAACGAGATAATCGCGATAGGCTGGAAATGTCTTTTCATCCTCAGAGTTCAAACCGTTGAAACCGACATCCTGATATTTGCGTGATTCGAGCGACCCATCAAAAGCCAAGACGGTAGATTGCAAACGTGGAACACGACCCCAGACGGTACAGTCAGTCAAGATAGTGTCTCCTGTAGTCGGCATTCCGTTCTCGAAGAATTTCTTTCCGTCACGGAGGATATCCTCGCTGACATCGCCAAGATTGAAATAAAGATCGCCACCTGGATTTGCACCAAGAGTGTCATATACAAATGGATCCATCATCCAGAACTCAAGATACTCGATGTTTGCAGACTCAAAATCAGATGTCTCAAGTTTGCGGAACATACCTCCCCAACGGTTCTTAGGGTCCTTGAGTTTCATTTTGCCGGAGGCATCATCAAAATAGACATTCGTATCGAGATTGTATGGTCCACGCTCTGAAGGATAGAAACTCAGGTTGAGCACCGACATTGTCGAAGACTGACCAAGAATAGCCTCACGATTAGGGAAAAGCTCCTGCTCGATGACCTCACGGGTCAGATGGTTGGAAAGTTGAGACTTGTTGCGACGAAGATGGTCAGGCGTCTGCGAATTGTCGCGGTTAAATACAGTATTGTCAATAACATAGAAATTGAACAATGCACGATTTTTGCCATATTCGACATTGTTGGTCATGGTAGCCTCAGGGAACATTGCACCTTCGTCAGGGTCGACTGGCGTAGAACACAGATGCCAGTAATAAGGATATCGAAGGTCGATAGTGGTCTCAGTGCTCTCGAAATCATCAAGATAAGCATATCCAGGATTGCCGTCAACCTTACGGTGACCAGGAATGAGCTGAGCAACTTCAGCATTGAAAGTCAGCGATGAAGGTGCAGTAGCATTGATGCCTGGGATGGCATTCACAGCCTTCGTCAACCATGGAGCATCAGAACTATAGGCAGCATTTAAGCCCCAGATAGTGTTGGCTATAGGCTCGGAACCAACCTGAGTTTTGGTAACAAGCGGCATTTCGGTCAAGTGCATCAGAGTACCACCAACCGAGAAGTTCTTGAAAATCTCATATTCAAGATGAGTACCGACAAGTGTACGACGCTGAAGATTGAAAGTCTGCTGATTTTCCAACTGCACATTTATATTATTGCCAGATGCCAGAATCGACTGATTGAGGATGGTCACGGTACCCATAGCGTAATCGACCGTATAATCAACATTCTCAGTAAGCACTTGTCCTCCAGCGGTTACCTTCACAGACCCACGAGGAACATTCATCGCCTGCAACGGAATGACACTGCCAGATGTAGCCTGATACTCACCCGAAATACGGAATTTATTGCGCTCGGAATGTTCCTGAGCCACAACGAGCGTCGAATCGTAAAGTTCCTGAAAACAATATTTATCGGCTATTGCATCATTGCCTATCATCTTGCGGAGATATGAACCGAAAGGCTCGGGCGAGGGGAAAATGATACGACCGTTAGAGGTATATATAGTCGTTCCTTCAACAAAATCGAACTTTCCATCAGGGTTCGCCTCGTTGCGCTTATCGAGTTTATCAAGACCCATAACCTTAATAAGCAACTGGTTGGCACATGCACCTTCTGGAATATAATTCACATATACACCACTCGAATCGTTCTTGTACTGTATATTGAGTTTGAACTTCTCAGCCTGGACATTGTTGCCACCGAGGTAATAGATATTCTTCATCATCAGTTTCCAAAGCGGAGTGGAAACACTGGTTGCAGTACCCTTGAGCAACTTGACAATCAATGTATTTGGAGCGTCAACACCATCAGTCGAAAGTTCACCGACTTGATAGGTCTTGCCGCCGTAAGTATATTCGTACGCCACTGCCAGAACCTCATCCTGGTTGAGCTGCTGTTTTAGCGATATGAATCCCAACTGCGTATTGAGCGTATATTCCGATTCATTCAGCTTGCGTGCACTCTCAATCTTCTCGTAGTCCTGACCACCAACGATGCCATAAGCACCCAGATCGGCATCAAGTGTTGCATTAACAGTCTGGACATTACGGATATCCTTCATCTTCACCTCATCGTAAAGTGTGTTTGCAGTATTGTCAGGAGTGACGACCACGCCAGGCTGCCAATGTGTATTTCCCACCACATCATGCTCGCCAATATCCATGAAAGCCACAATATTTCGCGTCTGCTCGTAATTGTTTCGCTTGTTGGTAATCCAAACCTCACATCTCGTGATGGTTACACCTGATGATATATATGGCAACGATGCCAAACTCTGCTCGAAATGGTCGCGAAAATAGTGAGAAAGGAAATAGTGACGATTCTCGTCGTAGTTATCGACATCTACCTCAAAATCCATCAGTTGCGAACCACCTTGCGAATTGACCTGCTGCTGTTGAGCCTGTTGTTGAGCGACTATTGCATCTATCTTCAATTTGCCGAACTGCAAGGCAGCTCTCATTCCAAACAAAGCCTGGCTACCGGTGATGAGCGTAGTATTCAGCGGCAGGCTGACATTACCAACCTCTATTGCCTTGATGATATCATCGTCCTTGCCCTCGTATGCCAGTTTCAACTGCGTCTGGTCCTGTGCAAAAGATGCCTGAGTATTATAGTTCATACCGAACTTAATACGCTCACCGACAGTTGCATTCACATTGAGTTGGATATTCTCATCAAAATTGAACACCGTCGTCTTCCGCAACCTCTCGGAAAGAGTATAGTTCTGCACATTATTATATTTGATACCGAAAATCAACTCTGCCGACCCCTGCATCTTTATATTGACACCGCCAGGTCCAAATACCTTCTCGGCAGGTCCGAGCGAGAACTTCATATCAGTGATATTGAACTTATCCTCGTAATTCTCAACCGCTTCAGCATTCTTCTGCTTCCAGTAACTATTCATACTCTGGTTGAGCGTATATTTATTATACTCCTTCGGAGTCAAGCGCAACGGCGAAGTAATCTCCATCTCGCCGACATTGCTACGGAACAGATATTCTCCAGTAACAGGGTCATAATCAAATGAATTGCTGATATTACCAGGAGTCTTGAGGTCGATAGGATACTTTTCGTTCAAATCATCCGTATTTTCCTTCGATACGCTCTGAACACGATGGACTCCCATTGGGGGAGCCAACGTATCACGCTCGAAACCAGTCTCCTCATCGTCAGCCACAGGGTCGGCTCCATCAATAAACGCCATCGAATAATCGGTTCTGCCCTCAGAGAACTGTGCAGAAGCAGCCACACCTACCAAAAGGCAGATGCTTACCCCCAACATACAATATAAAAAACGCAAATACCCTTTCACAACAACTACAACGCTTTCAACGATATTTTGATAATTGCACCAACGCTCAAGTCACCATTCTCCTTCAGCACACGATCCACAATCTTGGCAGATTGCGCCTGCTGGAAACCCAACGCAACGAGAGCAGCAACAGCCTCTTCCCGTTTTTCGTTCCTGGCAGCCTTACATGCCCCGACTGATGTCAGATCGACCGCACCGACCTTCGCCACCTTATCCTTCAAATCAACAATGATACGCTCGGCGGTCTTGGCACCAATCCCCTTCACCTCCTTGATAGCCCGCACGTTACCACCAGCAATGGCAGACACAAGTTCATCAACAGAAAAATTCGACAGAATCATCCGAGCAGTACCAGCACCGACACCACTAACCGAAATCAACAGAAGGAAAATCTCACGCTCCTCCTTCGTCATGAAACCATACAACACAAAAGCATCTTCCCTAATACTCTCATATATAAACAGCTTAGCATCATTTGCGCCCTGAAGAGCCTGATAACTCGTCAACGAGATATTGACAGCATAACCCATTCCACCATTCTCAATCACACAGACGGCAGGATTAAGTTCAGCAATAGTTCCTTTTATATAATCAATCATGATTCCTCATTTTAACAATCACTAAAATACCGAGCATCACCAACAATGTCACCAACGGCTCGCCAACCGGAGCACCATCCGACTGCTGCTCGGGAGTGACGAAAGTTCGACTCCTGATTCCGGAGCGATTCTCATCTATCACCTCAAAATCAGATACCTGCTGCTCGCCACGAAAGGCAATACACGGAATGTCCATCGAAATCGCAGCAATATTGACATCCGCCTTAGACGGCATCGCATATCTATATTCCCTGAAAGCAAATGCGCTTCCGTAAAAATACATCCTATTCATTTCTTGTTCTCCCCACTCGTAACCATCAACCACCTTATACGATGTACCCTTAGCAAAGTGAAGTCCACGCCTCTCACTGAAATTGACACGACGCACATTCCTGTCAATTCCAAAAAGATTCAGGCAGCAAACGCTCAGGGAAAACAACAATATGACCTTATACAACCTCACCAGAGATACATTCAATTATTTCAGAAACGACAAAATTAGAGCCACAGACCAAGATCAAATCGCCTTCGACGGAATCGGCAAGTGCACTCTCCAACCCTTCACGGACACTTCCGCAAAAATCGCCATGCAATCCAACCTCATTGCCAGCACGGCAAAGCGTCAGACCATCAAGAGCCCGTGGAATGGCAGCCTGGACAAAATAGTAAATTCCATCACGAGGCATCACTTTCACCATAGCATTGTAATCCTTGTCAGCAACCACACCGAAAACCACCCTGAGCGTTCGGTAAGATTCATGACTCAACTGTGCAACATCCACCCTTAGACATGCAGCATTATGTCCGACATCGCAAATCACCCTCTGCCCACGACCATTAGCTGTCAAGACACTGAAGCTCTGCCATCTACCCATCAATCCAGTCAGCGCAACTACATGACTGAAGCCATCCCTGATATTTTCATCAGTAATGCCAAAACGTGAGCTGACAGTTTTCAAGGCCATGTATGCAGTACGTTCATTGAGCCGCTGATGGTCGCCCGACAACTCGCTTTCAGGCACTTCGCCAGTCCAATACTCAATAATATCAGCTCCAACCCTTTCAGCCTCACGACTGAAGACAGGAAAAGTGAATTCGTCGCGTTCACCAACAACGACAGGCACACCCGCCTTAATTATCCCAGCTTTCTGGTATGCTATCTTCTCGACCGTATCACCAAGCAAATCAGTATGTTCCAGACTGATATTAGTTATCACGCTCACTAACGGGTTAATGACATTCGTACAATCCAACCGTCCCCCTAATCCCACTTCGACCACAGCCACATCCACGTTCATGTCGCGGAAATAGCAAAAAGCCAAAGAAGTCGTAATTTCAAAAAAAGAAGGTTGAACCTTCAGAATCAGTTCCTGAGCATCGTCAATGAATTTTGCCACATATCCATGGTCAATATTCTTGCCATTCACCCTTATCCTTTCAGCAAAATCGACAAGGTGAGGCGAGGTATATAAACCCACTTTCAAGCCAGCAGATTGCAACACAGAAGCAATCAAATGTGACGTACTACCCTTCCCATTAGTTCCCGCAACGTGGATTGTAGGATAATTTTCGTGGGGACGATGGTAATATGTGTCAATACATATTGTGTTCTCCAAACCCTCCTTATAACCAGACTTACCGACATGCGAAAACATAGGTGCCTGTTTATAAAGCATTTGTATAGCCTCAGAATATTCCATTGAAAAAATACGATTTTTCGGTGCAAATATACAAAAAAATTTCGTACCTTTGGCAAAAATTTCAAACATTATTTTCTATGGCTAAGAAAAATTTTATTCTCGACACAAATGTCATTCTTCACGACCACAATGCAATCTATAATTTTCAGGAAAACGACATCTGGTTGCCTATGGTTGTCCTCGAAGAATTGGACAAATTCAAGAAGGGTGACGAACAGAAAAACTTCAATGCCCGCCAGTTTGCGCGCGACCTTGACGAGATAGTTGACAACAAGGAATTTTTCACAAAAGGCGCATCGCTCGGCGAAGGCAAAGGCAGGCTCTATGTACTCACTCACAACACCTGGTGCGATGAAGTCAAGAACGCCTTCATAGAGCGCACACCAGACCATTACATCCTCTCGGCTGCCATCACCGTTGCCAAGAAACACCCTAACATGCAGACCATTCTCGTCACAAAAGACGTAAATCTCCGCATGAAAGCCCGTTCGCTCGGGTGTCCTGCCGAGGATTACTACAATGACAAAGTAGAAAATATTGACGTTTTTGAACAGGATTACAAGACATTCGAAAACATTCCATCCGAACTCATCAACGAAATGTACTCGAAAAAGAGCATTGCCATTCCGGCAGACAAGTTCAACATTCCAGACATTGTTGCAAACCAATGTTTCCTGCTTAAGAGTACGAAATCGTCGATTCTCGCACGTCACCATGCTGTGGACAACACAATCACACGGGTTGATAAATACCGTGCTTTCGGAATCGAGCCACGAAATGCCGAGCAGACTTTCGCAATGGACGTACTCTGCGACCCGGACATTAAACTCGTAGCCCTCACCGGCAAGGCTGGAACAGGGAAAACGCTCATCGCTCTTGCCGCAGCCCTCGCCCAGAACGAGGATTTCGAACAGGTGATGCTCGCCCGCCCTATCGTTGCTATGTCGAACCGAGACCTCGGCGCACTGCCAGGTGACGCAAAAGAGAAAGTTTCGCCATACATGCAGCCATTATTCGACAATCTCAACGTCATAAAGCACAACCTCGGATATACAGGGAAAGAGGTGCAGACCATTGATCAAATGCAACGCGACAACACTCTGATCATCGAAGCACTTGCTTTTATCAGAGGTCGCTCACTTTCAAACACATACATGATTGTTGACGAAGCACAGAACCTCACTCCTCATGAAATAAAGACAATCATCACACGTGCTGGAGAAGGAACGAAAATAGTCTTCACAGGCGATATACACCAAATTGACTCGCCATATCTGGACATGCAATCGAACGGACTTGTATTCATGATTGACAAAATGAAAAACCAACCTGTCTTCGCCCACGTGAACCTCATCAAGGGAGAACGCTCAGAACTTTCAGAACTCGCATCGCACCTATTATGACACATAATTTAATAATATATCATATATCGCTGATTATCATACTTATTCTAACAGCCTCGCAACTCACTGCTCAGAATTATAAAAATTCTGTCGGAGTTGTAGCAGGCTCAAGAAACGGCATATCGTACAAAGGTTTTGTCTCTGAACGCTCTGCAATTCAGGTTGACCTTTCGTTCAACCCAAACACAACAGTCGGAGGATGCTACATCAATAATGAGCTATACCCAACTAAAGGTTCAATACTTGACTGCCGATACTGGGACATTTCAGTCAACCCGAACTATGAATACCACAAACGGTATGTCCATGTAAACATGTATATCGGAGCAGGAGTGACAGGAGGCTGGGGCAGAGAAATGCAGCATGATTTCAGGTTGCTGAAAGCAGGAGTCAATGCCATCGTCGGATTTGAATACAATGTAAAGAACGTTCCTCTTGCCCTCGCACTCGATTTCCGTCCAGGCTATGCTTACCTATATGCTACATTCACAGCACCCCAAAAGCATCTTTACCAGATTGCAGGGTACCCGAATGCCGATTTCCATACCATCGACTGGGCTTTGACCTTCTCACTACGTTACACAATTTAATAACAAAAAATATGAAAACAAAATTATTATCACTATTTAGTATGCTGATTTTTGCAACTATGGTGAACGCACAATCCACAATGTTCAATTCACAATCTGTAAAACATGAATCGGAACAGCACGTTATCGTATGTTTCTTTTCAGCGACAGGGAACACTCGCATGGCAGCTAAACGACTTGCTGCTGAGCACAATGCACGTTTATGGGACATTCCAGCAATGGAGCCATACACCGAAGCAGATCTCGACTGGCGCGACTCCACTTCGCGTTCTTCGCTTGAAATGAAAGACCCTAACGAGAGACCTATTATCAGAGAATGCACTAACATCGAGGCTTGCGACACAGTCTATCTCGGATTCCCTATTTGGTGGGGCATCTGTCCTCGCATCATAAACTCGTGGATTGACAACAACATACTCGACGACAAGGTAATAATACCTTTCGCAACTTCAGGCTCATCGCCAATAGAACCAGCTGTTGAATATCTCCGCAAGACTTATCCCAACGTCAAATTCGAAGACGGAATCCTGCTAAATGACTATCTGAAGAAATAACAAGTAATAGTGGAAAAAGAGCCATCCAACATTTGTTGAATGGCTCTTTTTTTGTCGGGATGGCGGGATTCGAACTCGCGACCCCCTGGTCCCAAACCAGGTACACTAACCGGACTGTGCTACATCCCGTTGCTCTCAAGTTTAATCGATAATCTCTCTCCCTCAATTGCGCTGCAAAGGTACAACTATTTTCATTACCCACCAAATGTTTTCATATTTTTTTTCAAAAAAATTTCTATCACCTGATTTACACGTTCTTCCAACTGCAAAGTCCCATCAATCCACTCGATATTATACCCTCTTCGCTCCATTCCACGGAACCAGGTCATCTGCCGTTTGGCGAATTGATGGATAGAAATCTCCAAAAGGCGCTGCATTTCGTCGAAATTCAGTTCCCCAATAACATACTTCGTGACGTATTTATATTCCAATCCATAATAGACCAGATCGTCAGGATCGACACCGGAATCAATCAGCCCACGAATCTCGTCAACCATGCCCTCGTCCAAACGCGCTTTCAATCTCGCCGTAATTCGCTCCCTACGCAGCTCTCGCGAAATGTCAATGCCAAAAATCAAAGGGTCAATTTCTGGGACATCTATGCCCTTGATGTCATTGTTAGCATAATAGTCAGCTATCTCGATTGCACGTATCGCACGTCTGGTGTTGCAGAAATCCGTCACGTTGTGAGGCTTATAATCCTTATATGATAGCAATATACGTTCAAGTTCCTCACGACTTTTACATTCGAGACGCTCACGGAGTTCAGGGTTCTGAGGCACTTCGAGCAACTGGTAGCCACCAAGAACCGCCTCAATGTATAGTCCTGTTCCACCACACAATACAGGCAATTTGCCACGTGACATTATATCTCGGTAAGCGATATTGAAATCACGCTGGTACATGTACAGATTGTATTTGAAACCAGCAGGCGCAATATCTATCAGATGATACGGAACCTTCTCTCCGTCAACAACATACTCATTCAAATCCTTGCCAGTACCGATATCCATGCCGCAATATATCTGCCTGGAATCACCACTCAGTATCTCACCTCCAAGTCTGACTGCCACACGCGTCGCCACAGCAGTTTTTCCTGTAGCAGTCGGACCCAAAATAACCATCAAATTCATCATTCAGCGATTTTTAATGCTGCAAAGTTACAACAAATATCAGCACGCACCAAACATTACAAACAAAAAAATCCAATAGCTTGTCCACTTCAGAAAAAATACCTACCTTTGCATTGTAAATATATATAAATCATGACAAAAACAACCGACAACAAATTGCTGCTCGTATTGCCTCCACTCATTCAGCCAAATGCTCCATATCCCTCGCTGACGCATTTATCAGCATTTCTCAGAAATAAAGGCGTAGATTCAACAGCATACGACCTCAGCATAGACCTGCTGGACACACTGTTCACACGAAAAAACATATCGATTGTATTCGACTCAATTTCTCACAAGTCTCTTCCAAAACATCTTAAGATACCATTCTCGAACCGCGATTTCTACATCAACAACATAGAACCTGTAAAATATTTTCTGCAGAATCGCTGTCCGGAAATGGCAACCCGTTTCGCAAGCAAGGATTTCTATGAAAACATTAACCGCTTTCCCGACGACGAAGAACTGGAATGGCTTTACGGCACGGCAGGCACAACCGACCGAGCCAAATATCTCTGTGCGCTGTTCATTAAAAACATGTGCGAACTCATCTCAGTCGTAGATTACAATTTCCAACTCATCAAATATGCCGAACGCATCTCTACATATCTCGAAACATTCGACCCGATACTCAACGAACTCAACAAGCCAAACACATTCATAACCAGCATAATGCTCGACTTATTAGAAAACAAGATAGACGAGCAGCAACCATCGCACATAGGTTTTTCAGTTCCTTTTCCAGGCAACCTACTCACCGCTATACAGTGTGCAAAACATATACGAAACAAACATCCAGAGATTAAAATCATTATGGGCGGAGGATATGTAAACACCGAACTCAGACAGATCAGCGACACTACATTATTTGATTATATAGATTTCCTGACCTTCGACGATGGTGAAATAGCACTACTGAACATCCTGACAGGCAAACCGCTTCTCAGAACCGCCATACTCGAAGACGGGAAAATCGTTTTTCACAATTCAACAGACACATCGTCATCGTCTATATATGAAATTGATGGTATTCCCGACTTGACACAAGGCATAGACTACCATAAATACTTCAATTTCACCGATTCAACGAACCAAATGCACAGATTGTGGAGCGACGGATGCTGGCACAAACTGATGCTCGCCCACGGATGTTACTGGCATAAATGCGCATTTTGCGACACATCGCTCGACTATATTTGCCGTTATGTTCCGAATGACGTAACAAAGGTTGTTGACATCATGGAATCGCTCATCAACTCGACAGGAATACGCGGATTCCATTTCATAGATGAGGCTGCACCGCCAGTGCTACTCCACCGACTTGCAGAAGAGATAATCAGACGCCACCTCACACTGTCGTATTGGACAAATATCCGGTTCGACCGAAATTTCACGCCAGAACTATGTTACCTGCTTGCCCGCTCGGGGTGCATCGCGGTATCAGGCGGACTGGAAGTTGCATCACCGCGCATTCTGAAGCTCATAAACAAAGGAGTGACAATCGAATCTGCTACGGAATGTATGAGAAATCTCAGAAATAACAACATTCTCGTACATGCCTATCTCATGTATGGATTCCCGACACAAACCATTCCAGAACTATATGATTCGCTCACAACAGTCCGCAAACTATTTCAAGAAGACTTGATTCAAAGTGCCTTTTGGCATCGTTACGCCATGACCATACACTCGCCATCAGGACAACATCCAGAATCATACAATGCCAAACGACTTGACAAAACATCAAACCCATTTGCCAATAACGAGATACCATTTACGGAGGCAAAGCAACCTGATTGGACTGACTTTCAGAAAGGTTTAGACCTCGCAACATTTAATTTCATGCGCCAAGCAGGGTTCGAAATACCAATAAAAAAATGGTTTAACAAAAAATCATGATTTTATTTGTGCACGACATAAAAAAGTATTACCTTTGCAAAAGTTATATACCACTAATCAAACCAACTAAAAACCTATTTTATGGAAATTCAAGGTAGAGTAATCGAAGTGATGCCAATCCAAAGTGGAGTAGGCAAAAACAGCGGACGAGAATGGAGTTCTCAAGAATTCATAATTGAGTACAATGAAAACACGCAGTATCCACGCAACGCCTGTCTCCGAATCTTTGGAGCAGACCGCATAGCGGAAATCAACATTCAGCAGGGCGAATATGTAAATGTAAATTTCGATGTCGAGTCGTCAAAATACATGGAACGCTGGTACACCCGTCTCAATGCATACCGCGTGACGAGAATACAGCCAGGAGCATATCAGCCTCAACAGAATCAAGGTTATGCAATGCAGGATGTTCCACCAGTATCGTTCAGCGATGCACCTATGTCGGTGCAACGTCAGGTTAACAACCAAATGTACGGAGTCAGTTACCAGCAGCAACAATATTATCAGCCAATAGCTGCTCCACAGCCAATGGCCCCTGCAGCAGCTCCTATGCCACCTGCAGAGCCTGCACAGACGGCGTCAGAATCAAACAAATACGACTCTGATCTTCCTTTCTGAGGAAATTTGAAATCAACACTATAAAAAAATAGAGAAGAGATATCAATTTAAATCTCTTCTCTATTTTATATACTATTAAAACCGCACTCAACCCTTCAACCAAGAATATTTCTTCACACTGTATATCGGCACAAAAGGCAACAAGATAGGTGTATTATTCACATACATACGATATTCAGGATCATTGCCGTATGCTTTTTCTTGACGCAACTCCAAACGACGTGCACCCGAAAACATGATGTAAACGATACCGACATATCCTAATAAGGCTATTACCCACTGCCACCATGTATCATAGCTCCCAATACCACTCAGCACCATGCCTGTCCAAACCAAAACCTCACCAAAGTAATTAGGACAACGTACGATACGATAAAGCCCCTTGTCAACAAACCTATCAGGATTCTGTTTTTTGGCATTCGATTTCTGACGGTCAGCCAATGCTTCGAGCAATATACCAATAATCATAACAGAGATTCCTATACATGCCCACAAATCAGATTCCCTACCATTAACAACTCCGAATATCAAGGGAGAAGTCTGACAAAGGTACAACAACGCACAACTAATCCAGATTATCAAAGTCTTAACAAAAGGATAATGCTGTTTGGTATTTGCATTCAGGATTTCTCTATACCCCTTACTCTTGAGCTCCCTGACCAAAAGATATGTTGCCAGTCTGAAACCATATATCATCAGCAATGCGGACAAGACAAAATCGCTCCACAACATTATGTCATAATGCATAATCATCATTGCCATACCTATCGCCATGATACTATAGCCATATCCAATGGATATAAAATAAATGAACTTTTTCCAACCGATGGCACTTACAACCATAGCCACGGAAAATATAATCAATAAAGTAATTCCCATAATAAAGTTAATTGATAGAACATACATAAAAAGAGCCGTCCTCAACCACACAAAACGAAGACGGCTCTAAATTATATAAAAATCATCTCTTAGCCAATTCGTTATCAATATTCATCACACAACAACCGCAAGTACAATGTTCAAATTTGTCGATAATCTCTTGAACACTCTCCTCTTCTTCAACCTGTTCACGAACGAACCACATCAGCATATCCTGAGTAGCATAATCCTCCTCATTCAAAGCCTGCTTGTAGAGTTTGTTGATAAGTTCGCTGACATGCTGTTCATGCTGCAAAGCATGTCTGAACAAAGAATTCACGTCATCCCATTTCTCAGGAACTGCCGCAATGGCAGAAACCTTTGGATGTTCACCACGTGACAACATGTAATCTGCAAGTCGCTGTGCATGCTCCAATTCTTCAGCCGACTGTTTTTTCATCCAATGAGCACAACCTGGGAATCCCGCATGTCCTAAATAATAAGACATTGAAAGATAAAGGTTCGACGACCACATCTCAGCATTGATCTGAGTGTTGATTGAGTTCTGTAATTTTTCAGAAATCATAGCATTAAAAATTTAAAGTTAAACATTATGGCAACAAAAAAATGCGCCTTTGATTTATAATCAGCAAAGATAATACCAACTGCAAAAATGGCAGAAGAGATGACAAAAAAAGAAGAAAACTGTGGAATACCAGTTCAATATAGTAAAAAAAGAAGAGAGTCTCCAGCGTAAGCTGAAGACTCTCGAAAGACGGCGGCGACCTACTCTT
>JAKSNT010000039.1 GCA_024399575.1 Paludibacteraceae bacterium | reverse complement strand
AACTCCAGCTTTTTCCACAACGATTCAATAAAGCGCAAATACTTGAAACTTGTTTGTGAACGTCTTGCAAGATTCGCAAGATAATGCCCGACTCATAACGGCTGACGAAGCGCATTTTTGTTGAATTTTTTCGGTTGTAACCGAAAAATTTGACCAAATTTGGCGGTTACAACCGAAAAAATCGACCAAATTTAGCGGTTTGTATAAAATAAATGTGTAACTTTGCAGCCGAAAATAATTATAACGATATGATTGGGAGAACTATAGCAACTGACATAGAGAAAGATTTCCAAAGTGGCAAGATTATTGTAATAACAGGAGCAAGGCAGGTAGGTAAAACCACTCTGTTAGAGGACTTTGCATCTCGCTTTTCGAAAGTGTTGAAACTGAATTGCGACAACTACGATGACCGGTTGGATTTAGAGAACCGCAGGTCAACAGAACTCAGGAATCTCATTGGGAACAGCGATTTTATGATGATTGACGAAGCACAAAGGGTGAACAATATAGGGCTGACACTAAAAATTCTCGCTGATTTAAAGCTAAACATACCAATATTAGTAACAGGTTCATCATCTTTTGAACTTAACAATGCTATCAACGAAGCTGCCACAGGCAGATTTTTCGATTACAGAATGTACCCTTTTTCGTTTTCTGAATTGGCAAATCACACATCGCTAAGAGACGAAGGAAGATTGCTCGAGCAACGAATCCTGTATGGATCATACCCTGATGTCGTCAATCACCCTGATGATGCCAGGAGAATAGTAACGAATCTTGCAAACAACTACTTATATAGAGACCTATTGGAATACAAGGGAATGAAAAAGCCTGAGTTACTGCAAAAACTTGTTAGGGCACTTGCACTCCAAATAGGCTCTGAGGTATCGTACAACGAACTGGCAAAGACATTGGGTGCAGACAAGGAGACGATAGAGAACTACATCGACCTTTTGGAAAAATGCTTCGTAGTATTCAGACTGAGCTCTTTCAGCAGAAACATGCGCACAGAGATAAAAAAAGGAAAGAAAATTTATTTCTACGACAACGGAATACGTAACGCACTGATTACCAATTTTGCAGCATTAGAACTAAGAAATGACAAAGGCGCATTGTGGGAAAACTATTTAGTAAGCGAGCGCATAAAAAAACTGCGAAACACGGGAGATTACTCGCAATGTTATTTCTGGAGGACAAACACACAGCAGGAGATTGACCTCATAGAGGAGTGCGATGGGAAAATGAGAGCATACGAATTCAAATGGAAAGATGAAAAAGCCAAAATGCCGGCAATATTCGCCGAAACATATCCAGAAGCCACATTCCAGGTTATAAACACAGTTAATTATCGGGATTGGCTGAAATAGCATCAAAATATTTGGTCAATTCAAAAATTATCCGTAACTTTGCAACGTGAATATATCCATTTTTATCAAAAACACAGAACACTGAACATGAGACACTTATTAGAACCAACCAATCTCTCGGTCAAAGAGATTGACCAGATAATGGAGAGAGCACTGGACATCATTGCCCACCGCGAGAAATATGCCGAGGTCTGCAAGGGAAAAAAACTTGCAACTCTTTTTTATGAGCCAAGCACACGTACACGACTCAGCTTCACCGCAGCAATGATGGAACTTGGAGGAAACGTCCTCGGTTTTTCTGATGCGAACTCATCATCAGTGAGCAAGGGCGAGACTATAGCAGACACAATCCGTGTCGTCTCATGCTTTGCAGACATTGTCGCAATGCGTCATCCAAAGGAGGGAGCGCCACTGATTGCAAAACGTTTCTCAGGCGTGCCTGTAATCAATGCTGGTGATGGAGGACACAACCACCCTACCCAGACTCTGACGGACATGCTGACCATCAAACGAGAACTCGGTCATTTCGACCACCTGACAATAGGACTATGCGGTGACTTGAAATACGGACGCACAGTACATTCGTTAATCAAGGCAATGAGCCGATATGAAGGGACTCGCTACGTACTGATTTCGCCAAAGGAATTGCAACTTCCAAGTTACATGACCGAAGAGATGCGACGCAACAACATTCCGTTCAAAGAGGTCAGCAGCATCGAGGAGGCAATGCCAGAACTCGACGTGCTGTACATGACCCGCGTACAGCAGGAAAGATTTGCAGACAAGGCTGAATACGAGAGACTGAAACTTGCGTTCATCCTCGACGAGGAGAAAATGAAATACGGCAAAGAAAACATGATAGTACTCCACCCTCTGCCACGTGTAGGCGAGATTACTGAAGGTGTTGACAACGACCCTCGTGCAGCCTATTTTCGCCAAGTGGAAAACGGGAAGTTCGTCAGAATGTCGCTCATCCTGACATTGTTAGATTGGAGAGAACAGAAAGACAACATCGTTGACCCAGAAGAGATTTACATTGAAGGTGCAACCTGCCACAACCCACACTGCATAACAACGAAAGAGGCTGTCAGACAGAGATTCTACATTGACAAAAAGGGGGTGAAAAGGTGCATGTATTGCGACAACGAGATTTGAGCTTATGTTCTATCTGAAGATACTGGTATCAGTTGTCCTCGGGACTTGTCTCGGACTTGAGAGGGAATACAGCCACAAGGACGTTGGGGCAAGGACTCTGTCGCTCGTCACGTTGGGGAGCACATTGTTCTGCATCGTGCAACTGCCAGGTGCCGACCCTACCAGAATCATCGGACAGATAGCAAGCGGAATGGGATTCCTCGGAGCAGGAGTCATCTTCAAGGAAGGTGCTTCTGTCAAGGGAATGACTACTGCCGCAACAATATGGTGTGCCGCAGCAGTAGGTTCGCTCGTGGGATTGGACTATTGGCTGGAAGCTATCACTGGAACTGCCTGCATAATAATTATAAACCTTGTTTTCAGGCATTTCAAGATATTCTGACATGAAAGGAAAGTTGAGAGTAATATTGGTCATACTGCTGGTTGCATGGAGCATAGCTGGACATCTGCCTGTTCCTGCAGAAAGCAGCAACGGTCGGCAGACATACGACAGACAGGAAAGACAAGAGACGCTGCAACAAGGGAGGAACGACTTGGGAGTAGCCATAGAGGAGACTACAACTGGCAGCATCAGCAGCGTAGGATGCAACCCGACGAACACCTTGGGCAACTCCGGACACTCGGTGGTGATAAAAGTCATCGGGAGATTCTATGCAGAGAGAATACTTTTAGTTAAACATAATCACTGGATAGCGGCAAGCAAAAGACCACCGCTGTATTTTGTTTTTGCACTTCATAAAATGCGGAATTAGACCGTATTGCCACTTTTTTTTTGCAATAACAGTCTTAATAATTCAACAAACAACATTTTATGAAAACAACAAACAATATTCCAGAAAGTTTGATAGAAGATATCAAAAGTGATATAACATATAAAAAATCGGTGTCAGCAATAGGGAAAGGTATCTGCTACATAGCAATAGGAATCGTGGCGATAGTGCTGCTGATAATAATAGGTACAGATTCTGCAGCATGGGAGACATGGGGATTAGGTTGCATTGGAACTATACTGATAGTTATGGGAATAATGTCCATCTGCGGAAGCAAGCCTGATCTGTACTACAAAAACGAAAAGGTCATAGGTTACCAGGCTTTTTTCTCCAACCCGTCAACCTCAGCCATCAGCAAGTTTATTGACGAGGAAAACTCAGAAGCTTTGGGCAAGGCTATAAACATCCATGACAACGGACTGAGGGTTAACATGGTAATGACAGAAAATGGAAACCTTTGCCGGTACAGAATGTACAAATACGTACCATTTGAATACAAACCAGAAGGCGAAATAGTGGAGATTGAAAAAAAGAAAGGCGATACATTTGCCAGATTGTAATTATACCAATAAAAATAGAATAGGGTTTCATGCCCTATTCTATTATAATAACAAATAATGTAGTTATGAAAAAGATTCTTGCAGTATTGGCAATGATGACAGTCGTTGCAGTGAGTGCAATGGCACAGGAATTGAATGAACAGGATCTGTCAATAGACAAGATTCCGAAAAAGAACGTAATGTCGGTAGTAAGGTCTGCATATCAGGTATTTCCAGAAGCAGCAAAAACCTTGTATCAGAATTACATCGAGAAATATGGTGTTGATGCCGACGCACTCGTGACATCAGGGTTCATGATGATTGCAGACAATGACCTTGACAAGGCATTACAAACTCTCGATACAGCCATAGATTGCAAGAAAGGCAAAAACAAAGAGACGACAGCATACGCCTACATAATGAAGGGTATCGTCTATTACCATACAGGCGAATACGCAAAAGGGGAAGAGAGTCTGTCGAAATCAATCAAAGCCAACAAGAAACAAGCCCAGGCATTCTTGCACCGCGCAAACTGCAGAGCAGCATTAGGTAACGCCCAAGGAGCCTTCGAAGACTACCAGAAAGCCATAAGTATTGACCGCAACAACCCTGAAATAAAAATAGAATATGCAAGATTCCTGTACGAGAATAACAGTAAAGATGCGGCATACGACATACTGAATCAACTACTCAGAGAGAATCCATACGAAAATCAAGTAAGATTCCTCAAATTGCAATTCTGCTTCAGCGATGAAAAATACAAAGAGGCTATCGATGAGTATATGATTTATGCCCAGATTGAAGACGTAGGGTTCAATACAGCTAACTTATTAGAACTTGCCATAAAAGATTATGACTATACCATTCAGAAGATGGACAACATCATAAAAGAGGGCAAAACGAAAGATTTCCAGGATCTGTGGCGGCTCAGGCGTGGTCACGTGAAACTGGTACTCGGCAGAGACGAAGATGAAGGGCTGAAAGAGCTTCAGGAACTTTCAAAGAACTGTTCTGACTCGTCGAGAATAGCAGGAGACATTGCTGTAAAACTCGCCAATTACCATATCGGCAAGAACGACTGGGCACAAGGAATTGCATCAATCGAGACAGCCGAAGAGATTGCAAGAAAGGAGAATCGTGAAATTCCATATAATTGGTATGTGGCAAAATCAAATGCCTACGAAGAACTTGGAAATATTGACAAAGCTATAGAAGCCATAGACACAGCAATATTCAACATAAAAGACGAAATCAAGGAATCTGGGTATTCAATAATCATGAAGCGTTCGAGTTTGAGAAAAGAAAAAGGCAGATACACTGAAGCGGAGGCTGATATCGACACATTGCTGTCACTGTTCGGCGAAAATCCAGCACTGCTCTATAGGAAAGGCGACTTGGAGACTAAGCAAGGTAACAAAGAAGCTGGAAAGGCAATATACGAAAAAATACTCGAAATAGACACTGTAGCCTCAATAGAATCATATAGGATGTTCGCACTGGCATGTCTCGGCAGGAAGGACGAAGCAAAGGCATGGGCGGAAAAGATGATTGAAATATCTGACTCAGTATTGTATTCCGTCACCTACTACAACATTGCCTGCATGTACTCGATAATGGGCGACAAGGCAGCAGCCATCGAAAATCTGATGACAGCAGTCGAAAACGGATTTGAGTCATGCGCCGTAATAAGAAAAGACAACGACCTCGACAACATCAGGGACAGCAAGGAGTTCCAGTCAATCGAAAAAATAATCTGCGCAAAGTAGAAAAGTCAGTGAGACAACAAGACAAGACCTGAAATCGCAAGTTGCAATAAAGCATACACCGACGAGACAATCAGTGGATGGATATTTAGAGAATCAACCATCCACTGATATAAATGATGACGATGCGGACGAAAAATGTTTTCATGCAAGAAAAGCCGGCGTACGATTGTAGATATGCCATCAAAGGCATAAACCGAAACGAACAGAAGCCAAGATAAATCGCCTGTAACAACGACTATACGTGCTATCAGGAAAAGAAGAATGTATGACAATCCGATAGAACCCACATCGCCGCAAAAACATTTGCCGCAAACGTTCGGCACTGCAAACACGACCACAGAAAAAGCGAGTAAGAGCAAAAGAGAAGGTTCAACAAAATGAATGCCGCAATTGGCAAGATATAGCGAAACGAGCACAACAAGCGACATGAAGGCATGCATACCGTTTATGCCATCCATAAAATTGAAAATGTTCGACATGCCAACAAACGGCACAACGGCAAGACAAGCAACCCACAGAGGAACATCAATATCACAAAACACAAGAGCTGCGGCAAGAAACTGAAATAATAGACGAAAAACAATTGAAAGATTGCGAACATCATCTGCAAAAGAGACAATTGAGGCAATCATAACACCTGCAAAAAGAAAAAGATATTGCCGATAGAAAAATATTTCCCATAAGACCAATGCAATAATGAAGATTACGCCTGCACCTGTAATTACAGGATGACTCTGGAGATTGCGTTCATTTGGCATAGAGACGACATCGTATCTACGAGCCATATACAGATACAATAGGAATAAGAGAATCAGCAATATGATAGATATGATATAATTCATCAGAGTCTATATTCAGAAAGGACATCAAGAGGTGTCCAGCCAAGAACAGAACGAGCACGGGCATTAGAAAAGGTGAGAGACTGTGTCATTTTTGAAAGACGTCCAGAACCGAAAGGCAAACGAGAACCGAAACAATCGCAAATGAAGGCAAGAAACCTTGCGACAGAATAAGGTATAGAAAGAGGAATGGCTCTGCCAAGACACGAAGAAATGAGAGCAGAAAGTTCGTAGAATGAGGGATGATGGTCATCACAAACATTATATATACCACCTCGGGAAGCAACAAGAGGAATTAGCCGGACAATATCGCAAGCCATAAGCATGCTCTTACGTGCACAGCCTCCCGCAATGTTAAAATATCTGCCACGAGAGATAGCATTCACCATAGAACCAAGATTTCCAGGAGCATCGTGACCTGCTATGAGTGCAGAACGGAGAATCGTGAGACATACGCTATGCGAGGAACACCATTCAGAAAGATAACGCTCAGCCATCAGTTTGCTCTTTGCATAAGGCGAAGTGCCTTCCAAAGGATGATTTTCGTCAATCATTTCTCCTGATTCGCAACCATATACAGCAACTGTACTTAAATATACTATTGATTTTGGTACTCCGAAACGTTCAAGTCCTGCACAAAGCTCAACTGTACCACCATAATTTGCATCAAAAAACTCTTTTATTTCAGGCTCAGTATGAGGAACAGAATGAGCCTTGCCACTTGCATGAAAGACAATATCATACTGCCTATCCACGACAGGCGACCCACATACGGTAACGTCATAGAGTTGCTGAAGTTCAGTCAAGATATTACGACCGACAAAACCCGTACCACCAGTGAAGAGAAGTCGTTTCATAGTTTACGGAATATAGAAACGGCAAACTTGCCTATATTGTATTGCAATTTATCAAGAGGATAAAGGAAGCGATCAGCAGTGGTAATCGCACCACCCCATTTACGTTTAAACGCAATGAGGTTGTCGTGAATGCCAGGAAGCCCAGCGCCCATAAGGTCGCAATGTGCGATATTATGTTCGACAGAATATTTGATTATTGACCAATGCGCCATAGTTGAAGGGAAGAGGAATTTGAAAGAGCAGTCGTCGCCAGCTACGTAGAAATGGTACAGCGTGCCGTCAGGCAGGAACATCACGGCAGAGCCGGAAATGACAATACCATCAGCATTCTTCATTAAGATCACACGACCGACAGACGAACCTGCAAGAGAGAGGAAAAACGAGATAGGGGGAACAGGAGTTCTGGTCTTATACCTGTGCAGATGACAAAGTATCCGATAAAAAGCCTCAATATCAGCAACAGAAGGATTATCGCAGATTGAAACACCCCGGCGAAGAGCTGAAGAAATCTGCTCGCGCTTCCTTCGTTGTATTCTGGAAAACACATCATTGGTGGAAGTGTCGATGATATAGCCAAGATATGGCAAGTGGGAAAAGCCTGCCGACAAAAAGGCATCTCTATATTCGGAATAGTCAAGGAAATTACGCACTTCAAGGTAGATTGCCCTGCCAGAGAGGCGAGACTTGAGTTCATTCAACAGAGTATGGAGAACTGAAACAGTGACATCTTTTGCAATTAGCGGACCACCATAAATAATTGCACGACGCGAGAAAAAACGCATCACGGCATTACCGTCGCACTGGATAGTGCCAGAAATAAGCGCAAGGAGACTGCCATTCACGTCATCACGATAAGCTATGACAAAAGGATTGAAATAACCAGATGATTCAAAAAAGTCGTAACATTCAGGCGACTGGAAAACAGATGAGAATGACGAAGACTCAAGGAGCGTTCTCCATTCCAAGATGTCAATATGTTCACGTCCGAACAGTATCACTTCACTTCTTAATCACAAGTTTCTTGGTATTTATTATGCCAATGCCTATCAATTCCTTGCTGAAATAATTCACCGTGCCACCGAGAGTTATTGAACCTATACCATGAAGAGTGGCATCGCAGCGGTCAGCTTCGACCAAAGGAGTCTTGATATATCCCGCACCCTCAATATTTTCTATTATGCGATAGGCTGTTATGAGCTTTTTAGCCTCAATTGAAGCAGTGCCATTAACCGTGAGAGCCACCCTGCCTGAGGCCTTGACAGATTCGTTAAACAGCATTTTTCCAGCACCGTTGATTTCTGCAACAAATCCATCGGTATATACATCACCATTGACAGAGCATGAAACTGTACCTGAGACCGTAAAGGCAGAAAGTTTAGCATAAACCGATGAAAAAGTCATAGAACCGGCACCAGAAAGAGAAGCGACGACAGAATCACACTCCAAAGTATTGTCAAAACGGATAGATCCGGCACCACGAAGAGAGATATTTAACCGTTCGGTCGAGAATTGCTCGTCAGTCGAAAAACGGGCAGTCTCTGAAATATCAATGTCAGTTAAAAAAGGAGCATACAGACGGATAGCAACAGGAGCAAGCTTGCCGCCATCATATTTTATTATGAGAGTATCAGATACCACCTGCGTAATCGTACGCTGCTGTATTTCGTTGTCGGCAGTATCTATGACTACACGGAAATCGTCGGATTTCATATATTTAACCATATATGAATCAGAAACAATAAGTTTTGAAAACGGTTCAAGAGACCTGTCTCTGAGATAGTCCTGAGCCGAAACAGAGAAAACACAAAACAAAAATATGTACAAGACTTTACACTTCATAAATCAACGCATTTTAGCAATTGCAAAATTACAAATTAATATACAAATCTACAGCAACATCAACTTATTTTTTCATTATGAAAAGTTTGACATTTTTTTCATAGATAAATTTGCAGGAAAGAAATATATTTTGTACCTTTGCGGAGTTTTTAGTGTTTTGGCAAATGACCTTGGCAATAGACATAGGGAATAGCTATACAAAATTAGGTATATTCGATAATAACACCTTGATTTTCAAAGATATAATACACAAAGATGAAAAGAGAGGACTTGGCAATATTGCTGAAACATACGACATTCGGAAGGTAGTCGTTTCAACTGTTGGACGTGAAGATCTGGCAGAAAAAGAGGCTGTAGTGAGAGGAATTGAGGTTGTAAGGATAAGCCGAGACATGAAATTGCCGTTCGAAAATGGATACATGACACCTGAAACATTGGGATTAGACAGGATAGCTGCAATGGCAGGAGCTTGCGGCAAACACGTTGATTGCAAGAATTTCCTTGTCATGGACCTCGGGACATGCAACACCTACGACATCATATTAAACGGCAAATTCATAGGAGGAAACATTGCCCCAGGACTCGAAATGAGATTGAGGGCAATGCATGAGTTTACCGCAAAACTACCAAAAGTTGAAGTCGGTGAAGCCATTGGCATTAAAGAGATAATGGGGCGAAACACGAGAGAAGCCATAGGTTGCGGTGCACTGAGAGGAATGATAGACGAAATGAATGCCTGTATCGAAAGATTCAAGAACACATCGCCTACAGGGAGAATCATTATGACCGGAGGATACGGAGAAATGGTATATAAAATGGTGGACAAGACAGTTGAATACGACCCTTATCTGGTTTTGTGGGGTCTTAAGGCAGTCTGCGAAAATTCCACAGAGAGATGATTAAACGTAATTAAGTAGCAAAAGTCAAAAAAGTAAAGTCTCAACAAAAGAATATGAGGAACTGGTTGTTGAAATATTTTATCGCATGCTTAGTGGTTGTTGCAGGAGGAATGACTGCTGTCATGGGACAGATGAATACCAATTCACCATACACACGTTATGGGTACGGGCAACTGGTGGAAGGGACGACAGGCAGAAGTCAAGCAATGGGCGACATTGCAATAGGTCTGTATTCACCATTGCACGTAAATCCTGTCAACCCTGCAACATATACATCAACAGATTCCACGACATTCCTGTTCGACATCGGCATCTCAGGATTGGTATCAAATTTCAAAAGTGGAGGCGCAGAAAAGAACACGTTTACCGGAAGGCTGGACTACGTGGCATTCCAGACACCAATCACCAAATGGTTGGGAGCAAGCGTCGGATTGATACCCTATTCCTATATCGGCTACAACTATAACATAATTGATTCCGTGGCACTCCCTGGCAACGACAAAAAGCAGATTTACGAACAGACTTATCAGGGAACAGGAGGCGTAAACCAGGTGTTTCTGGGTTTGACATTCAACATCAAGGATTATGTCACGATAGGTGCCAACGGATACTATATGTTCGGCAACCTGGACCATTACAGAACAATGCAATACACATCGTCTGATTTGATAAACTATTACACGATATATAGGTCTGAGCAGCATATCAACAACTTCAACGGAAGATTCGGAATACAATATCACCAACCTATTGGAAAGAACCACATGCTGACTCTCGGAGCAATATACGAGTTTCGGTCGCCACTATATGGAACCTACAACATCTCAATGCTCGGAGTTGACACGGTGACGGCTGAAGTCAAGAGCAAGGATTATTTTGAATTGCCTCAGACCTGGGGAGTCGGATTCAGCTATGTGTACAAGAACAGGCTGACAATAGGAGCTGATTTCTCAATGTACGAATTTGGGAATGCTAAATTCGCAAATGTAAAAGACACTCTCGGTGACAGAATGAAGATTGCCGTAGGCGCAGAATATATCAACAACCCTTTTGGTAGAAATTATGCCGACAGGATGTACTGGAGATTAGGGGCAAACTTGAGGAGCTCGTACATCAAAACTAACCAAGGACAGTTGTATGACTTCTCAATAACAATGGGTATAGGATTTCCCCTCAGAACGAGCAGGACTATTATAAATTTCAACATGGAATACGGCAGAATAGGTTCTGAGAAATATACGAAACTGGCAGAACAGTATTTCAAGTTTGGATTCAGTTTTTCACTGAACGAAATGTGGTTCGTAAAAAACAAAATCAGATAAAGCAATATGAAAAGGTTATTTATCACCGCAATTATGGCAGCAGCAATGCTGACTGGTTTGATGGCACAGAATGGAGAAGTGTCAGAGAAATGCTTGGAGAATGCAAGTCTATTCTCAAGTTATGCGAAGAACAAGGATTATGCTTCAGCACTGGAATTTTGGGAATCATGCTACAGGGATTGTCCTGGAGCCACCAAGAACATCTATAGTTATGGTGCAAAGATAATTGAATGGCAGATGTCCCAGACACAAGATGCAGCAGCACAATCGGCTCTGTTCGACAAGTTGATGAAGTTATATGACGACCAGATTATCTATTTTGGTCAGGATTCTTTTTCAAGGGCAAAGATAATACTCAAGAAGGCATTAGACCATTACCAGTACCGTACTGACGATCTCAACACACCTTACCAGTGGATGAAAGAGGCCATCAAGACTCTCGGGACAGCTACTGACGCAGTCTATTTCCAGAATTTTCTGCTCATCTCGGAAGCAATATACGTCAAGAATCCAGAACAAGCAGCCGAGCAATATATCGATGACTACACAATGTGCAGCGAGATACTATCAGCAAATGCTGCTGATTCGACATTGAAAAGTTTCAAGAACTATCAACTGATCAAGGATTTCGTAGATCAGAGATTTGCAGCATCAGGAGTTGCTGATTGCGACAAGATGAACTCAGTATTTGCAGCAAAGATTGTAGAGAACAAGGACAAGGCAGACTATCTTGAAAGAATTCTCGCACTGTTTGAAGCAAGTGGTTGCCGTGAGACAGAGGCATATTTTACAGCATCGACTTATTCATACAACATTACGCCTACGATATCAGCGGCAAAAGGCCTCGGCGCAATGTGGGCGAAAAAGGGAGATTACGTCAAAGCTGTCGAATATTTCAGAAAAGCCCTTGAATTGTCAGATGACAGAAGTGGGCTGAATGATGTATATTACTATATGGCCATCTGCTACAGCAAGTTGAACAACGACTTAAGAGCCAGGGAATGTTGCAAGAATGCAATTGAGATTGCACCAAACGATAGCCGTGCCTACATCATGCTTGCAAACATCTATGCAGGAGCAAGAGTGAGCGATGATCCAATCCTTCAAAGGTCAGTTTACTGGGCAGCAGTAGATCAACTGCAGAAGGCAAGATCGGTTGAAACTGACAGCAAGACAATCGAAGACATCAACAAGAAAATATCACAGTTCACACAGCAGTTCCCAACCAAGGAACAGGTGTTCATGCACAACGAGATTGAAGCAGGCAAGAGCTACTACGTAGGAGGTATCGTAAGCGAGACTACCACTGTAAGGGCTAAATAAAAACAGACCATATATTTTGGCAAGGCTGAACCTATACAAACAATGTGTAGCGGTAATTTTCACAATTACCGCTATGCTTGTTTTATTTTCTTGCGAAAAGGAAAGGGATATGGCCAAGTCTATAAGCGACAGATCAAAGGTGCCGATATTGTATGAAGACTCTGTGACAACGATATTGTCAGACTCAGGCATCATTCGCTACAGACTCACCACAGCGAAATGGTACATATATGACAAAGCGGATACACCATACTGGGATTTTCCTGAAGGACTAAGATTTGAGAGATTTGACCTCTCATACAACATTGATGCTGCATTGCAATGCAATAAAGCCGTGTACTTCAGCGAAAATGAGATGTGGCACTTATGGGGAAACGTCAGGTCAATGAACCTTAGCGGCGAGCGGTTCTACACAGAGGAACTGTTCTGGGACAGGCCGAATGCAAAAGTTTGGAGCGACAAGAAGATAACCATCATACAGAAAGACAAAAGAATAATTGGCTATGGGTTTGAGTCGAACGAACAGTTCACAAAATATATCATCAAGCACCCAACAGGTGTTTTCCCATTAGACGACAAAGAGAACAATGAGTGACGAGGTATTGATAATAATAATTTCCCTGATCTTGTCAGCGCTTTTTTCAGGCATGGAGATAGCGTTCATATCGTCAAGCAAGCTGAGGTTTGAAATTGACAGGAAAAACAATCTGTGGTCAAAAGCTTTGGAGTTTTTCTACAACCATAGCGAAGAGTATATCACCACCATGCTGGTTGGCAACAATATAGTGTTGGTAATATACGGAATACAGACAGCGAAACTACTAAATGGGCCTCTGACAGAGTATGTCACACAGAATCAGAGTCTGATAGTATTGCTACAGACAGTGATATCAACAATTATAGTACTTTTCACTGGAGAATTCATACCAAAGACCATTTTCAAGTCTGCCTCCAATTTCTGGCTGAAGGTATTTTCACCACTAATGTTTGTAGTGTACGTACTGCTCTACCCTATCACCATATTTGCGACGGTATTATCGAAAGGCATACTGATGATGTTCGGGCAGTACAACAAAAGGAAAGAAGCAAAAGTATTGGACAAGGTCGATCTGGACTATCTTGTCAATGAAACGATAGAGAAAAACGAAGAGGACGAGGTTGAAAATGATGTCAAGCTATTTCAAAATGCCTTGGACTTTTCCGAGGTGAAACTCAGGGAATGCGCAGTTCCGAGAACTGAAATCATTGCGCTTGCCGATGATGCAGACATAGAGACACTGAAAAATCAGTTCGCTGAAACAGGTTTGTCGAAAATATTGATATACAAAGACAACATAGACAACATTACAGGATATATCCATTCGAGCGACCTATTCAGAATAGCAAAGGACAAAGAGGCGTTCGACTGGCACAAATACCTCCGCGAGATGCCTATTGTGCCTGAAACAATGGCAGCAAACAAGCTGATGGACATATTCATGCAGCAAAAGAAAAGTATAGCCGTAGTAGTTGATGAATTCGGAGGTACTTCAGGCATAGTGACGTTGGAGGACATTATGGAAGAAATTTTCGGTGAGATTGAAGACGAACATGACGTGAAAGAATATAGAGCTGAACAAATCGGTGAAGATGAATACATATTTTCAGGCAGATTGGAGATTGACGAGATAAACGAGAAGTTCGAATTGAAGTTGCCAGAAGACGAAAATTACCTTACAATAGCTGGTTACATACTGTATCACTATCAAAAATTCCCAAAACTCAACGAAACAATTACAATTGATAATCAATTATTTAAAATATTAAAAGCAAATAATAATAGGATAGATTTAGTAAAAGTGAAAATAAATGTGAGAAAATAGCTCATATATGAAAAAAAATTAGTAATTTTGCAGCTTGAAAAATAAACACTAAAAAATAATGGCAGTTTTAGAAAAAATCAGAAGCAAAGGAGTTCTGCTTCTTATTGTTATCGGTGGAGCAATGCTCCTATTTATCATCAGTGACTTCATCAATTCCGGATCATCATTTTTTCAGGAACAGGGGGCTAATGTTGCGAAAGTCAATGGAAACAAAATTAAGATCCAAGATTTTTCAGACAGGATTGAGCAATTGAATGATGTTGTCAAGATAGAATATGGCAACAACGTGACAGACGAAATGCTGGAACAGGTGCGCTCAATGGCATGGGAAAGCACCATTACAGAAAAATTAGTAGGCGACGAATGCGAAGAACTCGGCATAATTGTCACTAAAGACGAATTGTCTGACATTCTGTTCGGTCAGCATATCAGTCCATTATTGAGAAGTTCGAGATTGTTCATGGACGAAAATGGACAGTTTAATCCAAATGCAGTAAAACAGCTCATAGCTACACTTGACAACGACGAAGCAGCAGCGAACATTCCTCAGGATGACCTGAAGAGACTCAAAAATGCTTGGGGATATTGGGAAAATGCAGTCAAGACAGGACGCATGCAGGAAAAATACATGGGTTTATTGTCAAAGTCAGTTGTTGTCAACCCTCTTGAAGCAAAATACGCATACGAAAATAGCAAGGTGACATCCGACATCCTCTGCACATCAAAAAGCTACATGTCCGTTAAGGACGAAGATGTGAAAGTAGCAGATGCCGAAATCAAGGACATGTACGAGAAGAAGAAAGAGCAGTTCAAGAGAGAGAACAAGACAGCCGACATCAGTTACATCTCGTATGCAATAGAACCTTCGAAAGAAGATTTCGCCGAGGCACAGGCATGGATTGGTCAGGTGAGGGAAGAGATGAGAAATACAGACGAGATAGCCGTAGTTGTCAACACCAATTCTGAAATTCCGTTCGTTGAGGGTTATGTATTTGCCGATCAGGTTGACGAGGATTTGAGAGGATTCGCTTTTGAAAGCGGTTCTGACAGCATATATGGTCCAGTGTTGTTCGGCAACACATACAAATTGGCAAAGGTTGTCAAGAGAACCACTGGTTTGGATTCTGTCAAACTCAGCCGTATCGTGTTGAAGGAAGAGACAGAAGAGGCAACTATAGCTAAAGCAGATTCTCTTGAAGCAATGATTGCAGCAGGTGCTGATTTCGCACAACTGGCAATAGACAACTCAAAGGATCAGCAGACTGCAAAAGCAGGTGGCGACCTCGGTTGGGTAACCGACAGAGACCTTGACCGCAAAATGTCGGAAAAGGTTTTCGGCACAGGTCTTGGAAAAACCTTCAGAATGGATGACAACGGCATCGCTCAGATATTCTACGTCAGCGAAGTAGGAAAAACAGTAAGCAAAGTTCAGTTGGCAGTGATTCAACACACTGTTTCTGCTTCTACAAAGACACATACAGAACTCTACAACAAGCTGAAACAATTCATTGTCAAAAACAATGATTACGAAAAGTTTGTAGCAGGAGCTAAGAAAGAAAACATGCCTATCTCTGAAGCTAAGGAACTCGACATAAACGCAACTCAGATAAACGGCATTAGGAAAGTTCGTGAAGCAGTGAAATGGGTATTCAATGATGACACCAAGAATGGAATGGTCAGCGATGTCATAGAAAGCGACAACGCAATCATTGCAGTGGCAGTCAACAAAATTCACGACAAGGGTTACCGCTCGATTGACGAGGTTAAAGACATCCTGCTTGCCGACATCCGTAGAGACAAGAAAGGCGATGAGATGGTCAAGAGCATGGAAGGCAAGAGTGCAGAGCAACTTGAAGGAATGGGATTCCACACCGACACTTTGCGCAACGTCAACTATATGAACAGTTATGTTGGAGCACTCGGCAACGAGCCTCAACTCGTAGCTCACATCGCAGATGTCGCTCTCGGCAAGACATCCGAACCTATCAAAGGAACTAATGCAGCATATATCTTCACAGTGCTTGACCGCCGCGAGAACGAACAGCCTTACGATGAGGCACAGGAAATAATGATGCTTCAGTCAAGAGAAGCATACACTTTCGGTTATTTCAGCCTCGAAGCGTTGAAGAGAACTGCAAAAATCGAGGATATGAGATACAAATATTATTGATTTGAAACATACAAGATTGCATATTGAGGGGATTGACTGAATCAATCTCCTCATTTTTTATTACAGAACATACCTTATTAAATGAAATGAGTTTGCCGCTGACTGAACCTATAGCAGTATTTCTTGCCGTTTTGATGGTCATCCTGTTCGCTAACCTCCTGAACAGGATATATATTCCGCAGATGGTAGGTCTTATTATAGCTGGAGCGATGCTCGGGCAGCATGGTTTCGGGGTATTTGCCGATGAACAAAGTTTCGAATTATTCGGCAAGGTCGGAATATTGTATATCATGTTCAGTGTCGGAATGGACGTTGACATGTACACGTTCAAGCGCGAAAAATGGAAAGGCATTATGTTCGGGATATACACATTCTGCATACCTTTCATCATGGGTATGGCTGGAGGATACTATCTTATAGGCCTCACAATAGAACAAGCAGTACTGTTTTCCGGCATGATGACATGTCACACAATGATTACATATCCTGTAGTTGGAAAGATGGGTATTATTGAAAACAGGACTATTGGGATAGTAGTAGCTGGCACGTTGATGACTGTCATATTTTCGCTTGTGATGATAGCAGTTGTGGTGAACGATACGAGCGGTGCAGGTATCGCTGGATGGACAAGGATGGGCATTGGCAGCATTATTTTGGGGCTGACGGCATTTGCATTGGTACCGAAACTCTCTGAATGGTTTTTCAACCGCTTCAGCGATGGAATAACACAATACATATATGTGCTGATAGTGGTATTTGTGCTGTCACTGATGGCAATAGCAGCAGGATTGGAAGGAATATTGGGCGCATTTTGTGCCGGCATAGCATTGAATAGGTTCATAAAACAGACTTCAGCATTAAGGAACAGGATATTGTTTGCCGGGAATGCCATATTCATCCCATTCTTCCTGATAAACATAGGCATGCAAATTGACATTAAGGCATTTTTCAACGGATATGGCACTATTGTTACATCCATCATAATGTGCAGCATAGCACTGTTATCAAAATGGGCAGCAGCTATGGTATGCCGGTTGAGCAACAGGTTCAGCTATGACGAAGGGAACTTGATTTTCGGACTTACTTCAGGCAAGGCGGCAGCAGCACTTGCTGTGATGGTCATTGGGCAAAGAGCAGGACTATTCGATAGCGACGTGCTGAATGGAACGATAATCATGGTGTTTGTGTCAATCATCGTCAGTTCGATGGTTACAGAACGGGCGGCAAGAAAGATAGCCAAAAGCAATGACAGAAACAGAGGAGAGGATACAGAGACAGGTATTGAGCGAGTGATGATTTCAGTAGGCAATCCGCAGACAATGAGGAATTTGATAGAATTCGGCAGTCTGGTAAAACGTAAAGAGTTCCACAACAACCTTTATGCACTGAAAATAGCAAGAAGCGAAGAAGGCATATCTCAAGGGAAAGAGGAACTCAGACAAGCAACCGAAATAGCAGCCGAGAGTGAAAACATGCTGAACACAATCATACGTCAGGACATCAACATAGCCAACTGCATGGTGCAGGTTGCCGAAGAGAACGAAATCAGCGACCTTATAGTGGGCATACACGAGAAAGCCAATATCATCGACACATTCCTTGGCAGCATGATTAAAACGCTAATAGAGAAAACCAATGGACGAAATTTCATGATTTTCGGAGCAAGGAACAGCCTGCCCGAAATGCGAAGAATAGTGCTCTACGTACCAGAAGGGGCAGAAAGGGAAGCAGGATTCATGCTATGGTTCAACCGCATACGCAATATTGCCGTACAGGGAAAAATGAAACTCCTGATAGGCAGCAACGGCAGCACTCTGACCACATTGCAGGGCATGGAGAAAATGTACAAAGGTATCGACTGCAAATTCACCGACACAAGCCTTGACCTCAAAGGACTGACAGACAAAATTTCGAACAGTGACCTTTTGACTGTTGTAATGGCTCGCAAACTCACTATTTCATACAACACGGAGTTGGAAAAAGTACCCAACTTTCTCAGCCAGCACAACGACATCAGTTTCCTTCTGATATACCCTAAACAGTAATCAAAAAAGCCTTGAAGAGGCTTGACAATCTACTCAGAGCACCCGCAAAAAAA
>JAKSNT010000038.1 GCA_024399575.1 Paludibacteraceae bacterium | reverse complement strand
CAAGAGAAAAATGATGCTTGAATATACGTATTTCAACTAAATTGCAAAAGAACCAAAAAAGTCGATACCTGACGTTAGTGCCATGATTTAGCACCTACTACGAACATTTATGCCAGAGGGTCAGCGGAGTCTGACCCTCTGGCTTGTCGTTTCAAATATTGGTATTCAGCCCTCAAAAGATACTGATAATGAGAGTGTTAAACTCAAATCGGTCATTAGCTCTGAAGGAGCTTGACATTATAGCCTATGGCATCGCCATAGGTAATATGCAATCGCAGACAACACGCTGCAACGCAGCATAACAACGTTGTTTTGCCGCGTTGCGGCGTAATTTGTATATACGTTCGTGAATCATAGGGCGATGCCCTATGCTAATTTGTCGTTGGGCTTTCAGCCCGTAAGAATTTCTAATGGCCTATTTTGATTCAATCGTCTGATTGATTGTGTCTTGTGAGTCTGAGACACTGAGACGCTTTTGGGGGTGGATGGGGTAAAATAATGGCGAAAATATTTGCGTGAATTAAGCCCCATATTATCTCAAGTTCAAAACCTGACGAGGTGAGTGCAATCTGAAGCTTGCTTCAAGATTGCCGAGGTGAGGATTGGTTTGGAACAAAGTTCAAAACCTGACAAACCAAGTGCAATCTGAAGCTTGCTTCAAGATTGCCGAAGTGAGGATTGGTTTGGACGAAGTCAAAACCTGACAAACCAAGTGCAATCTGAAGCTTGCTTCAAGATTGCCGAAGTGCAGTCTGATTTATCTAATCAGAATTCTGAGGTGAAGTGGAACTTGATGTGAGGGAAGTCGTTTTGTGCCATCTGCAGAAGGTAGTTGGACTCTGCAAGGAAGACATCACGTCCATCTTTGTCCTTGGCAAGATAGTTTGCCTTGCGGTGCATGAAATCGTCGAGTTGCTTCTTGTCGTCCGATTCTATCCAGCAGGCTTTGAACAGTGGTATTGGTTGCCAGCGGCACTGTGCACCATATTCATGCAGAAGCCGGTATTCGATAACCTCGAACTGAAGTTGTCCGACAGTTCCTATTATCTTGCGACCGTTCATCTGATGTGTGAAAAGCTGTGCGACACCTTCGCCCATAAGCTGGTCGAGACCTTTCTGAAGCTGCTTGGTCTTCATAGGATCGGCATTCTCGATATATTTGAACATCTCAGGCGAGAAACTTGGAAGCCCGCGGAAGTGGAGCAGTTCGCCAGAGGTGAGTGTGTCGCCGATTTTGAAATTGCCTGTGTCGGGAAGCCCGACAATGTCGCCTGCAAAGGCTTCGTCAACAGTCTCTTTTTTTTGAGCCATGAAGCATGTAGGGGAGGCGAATTTGAACGATTTGCCGAGACGTATGTGGTTGTATGCCTTGTTGCGCTCGAATTTGCCGGAGCATATCTTGACAAAGGCTATACATGAACGGTGGTTAGGATCCATGTTGGCATGTATCTTGAAGACAAAGCCAGTGAAAGGCTCCTCGTGCGGGTCAACAATACGTTCCTCGGTGGCAACAGGCAGAGGGGCTGGCGCAATGTCAACAAAACAGTCAAGCAGTTCGTTGACACCGAAGGTGTTGAGAGCCGAACCAAAGAATACCGGAGCTACGTTGGCATCAAGATAGTCCTGTTTGGAGAATGGATTGTAAACGCCTTCAATCAGTTCGAGGTCGTTGCGGAGTTGCTCGGCATCATCCTCGCCCACCATCTCGTCAAATTCATTAGATTTGACATCAACGGCAATAGTTTCGGAAATTCGCTGCTTGTTAGGGGTGTATAGATTAAGCTTGTCCTGATAGATATTATAGACACCTTTGAATTTCGCGCCGCTGTTGATAGGCCATGAGAGGGGGCGGACGTGAATGCCAAGTTCCGCTTCAAGTTCGTCAAGCAGGTCGAAAGGATTCTTGCCCTCGCGATCCATTTTGTTTACGAAAATCATGACAGGGGTCTTGCGCATCGTACAAACCTGCATGAGACGTCTGGTCTGAGTCTCGACACCCTTGGCGGAATCTACGACAATTATCACCGAGTCAACGGCAGTGAGAGTGCGGAAAGTGTCCTCGGCAAAATCCTGGTGACCAGGGGTGTCGAGAATATTGATTTTGAAATCGCGGTATTCAAAACCCATTACCGATGTTGCTACCGAAATGCCGCGTTGCTTCTCGATTTCCATCCAGTCAGAAGTGGCGGTTTTCTTGATTTTGTTTGATTTGACAGCACCTGCGACATGGATTGCACCTCCGAAAAGGAGGAGCTTCTCGGTGAGAGTAGTCTTGCCGGCATCAGGGTGGGAAATGATGGCGAAAGTCCGGCGACGGTTTATTTCCTGTTCGTACATTTGTTTATATGTTTTTTTTCGGGGTGCAAAGGTACAATATTTTTTTTGAATGGCAAAATATATATGGTTTAAGGTTGAAGGAAAGTGGAGAAAATTTTTTTTGTTGTTTTACGATAAAAAATTTGGTAAAATGACATACTATTCGTAACTTTGCAGCGCAAAATGTAGGCTGTACGGAAACCCCTTTGGGTTCTGCTTGAGGAAGACGCATCAGAGTAAGTGTAGTTTTTGGTGCGTGGAGTAGTCAAACAGGTAGAAATAAATAATAATTTTTAAATTTTATAGTTATGAGACGAATTTTGTCTATGATTGTTGTGACGTTGTTCAGCGTTGCAGCATTGTTTGCCCAGGCAAAAGATTATGGTCAAGGTCTGCAGGAGTATAAACTCAGCAATGGCCTGACCGTCTATCTTTGGGAAGACCACAATGTGGCTGACGTGCATGGCCGTGTTGTAGTACGCGCAGGTTCGGTGGATGAACCATCAGATTACACTGGTCTGGCTCACTATCTTGAACACATGATGTTCAAGGGAACTCAGACCATCGGTGCGTTGGATTGGGAGAAAGAGCAGCCTTTGTATCAGGATATCATTGCTCTTTACGACCAGTTGAACGCTTTCGGAAAGGCTCATGAAAATGACAAGAAGCTTTCAAAGAAGGATGAGGAAGCCCGTCTGGCTATCATCAAGCAAATCAACGAGAAATCGCTTGAGGCTGCAAAGTATGGTTCGACCAATGACTTCTCTAACCTCACCGAGAGCTATGGTGGCGACAATCTGAATGCATTCACATCGTACGACCTCACTGCATATCATAACGATTTCCCTGCAACGGCTATGGAGAAATGGATGAAACTGAATTCAGACCGTCTGATGAATCCAGTGTTCCGTGCTTTCCAGGCAGAGCTGGAAAACGTATATGAGGAGTATAACATGTATAACGACGACATGGGTACGCATCAGCGCCAGTTCCTCTATGAACACCTCTATCCGGGAACTCCATACGACCGTGACGTAATAGGCTATGCAAACCATCTGAAAAACCCAAGCCTTTCGGCTTTGATCAACTTCTATCAGACATGGTATGTGCCTAACAACATGGTTCTGTTGCTGGTAGGTAATTTCAATTCGGCAGATGCAAAACCATTGATTGAACAATATTTCGGCAGATTGGTGCGTAAGGAGTTGCCAAAAAGGGCAGATTACAAGAGACATGACTTTGCCGGTGAGGATGGAAAGAAATATACCAAGTCGGTAGGATATATGCCTCAGTATATATGGGCATACAAGGGAATGTTGATGGGCGACAAGGATGCAACTGCATTCGAATTCGCATTGTCGTTGCTCAACAACTCGCACGGAACAGGTTTGCTGGATAAACTGATGCTCGACGGTGAAGTTGGCGGAGCATACGTATCAAACGATACACGTCGCGTAGATGGCAAAATAATGGTTGTCGGTGTCCCATATTATGATATGGCACAGAGACAATTCGATGATGTCAAGACAACACAGAAACTTATCTTCAAGGAGATTGACAAGATTAAAGAGCCAGGGACAATCCCAGACTGGCTGTTCAATTCGGTAAAGGCGCAGTTGCTTCAAAGCCACAGGACGCTCAACGAATCGCAAAGTGCAAAAATAAATATCCTTACATATTCGTTTGCATACGACATTCCATTGGATGAGTATCTCAATGAGGATAAACTGATAGCTTCCCTGACCAAAGAGCAGGTGGCTGCAGTGGCTAAGAAATATCTCGACGGACCAAGAATATTGATTGAGTTCAATGAGGGTGAGCCAAAGAAGAACAAACTGGCTAAACCAGCCATCAAACCTCTGGACCCTCCTAAGGGACAGACTACCGAGTACGGAAAGGCTTTCAAGCAGACACCAACAACTCCAGTCAACGTGACTTACAGCAACTTCAACGATGTTACAAATGAAAAAATAGCAGAGAACGTAAACCTCCACTATACACCAAATACGCAGAACGACGTATTTACCTTGACCTTGAGATATGGTGTCGGCACACACGTACTGCCAAAACTGGAGTATGCTACAGAACTGATGAACAGTGCAGGTTGTGTCCTCCAAGGCCAGAAACTCAGTTCGCAGGAGTTGCATCGTAAATATTCCGAACTTGGCGCAACATATTCGTTTGGAGTAAGCGACAGCTATTTCTTCATCAGCATTCAGGGTGATGAGAAGAATCTCGACAAGATCATGTCGCTGGTTGTTCCTCAAATCATGTTTACTGACCTTGACAACAAGCAGATAAAGAGCATGGTTTCGAATGCTTACTGGGGACGCTACAGTGAAAAGAAGAGCACAAATGCACTTGCTTCAGCATTGTATGAGTATATACTCTACGGTGAGCAGTCAAGTTTCATTGACCGAATCCCTATGAGCGAGTTGTATCACTACAACGTGACACCTGATGGCGACGTGGATGAAACATTCCTCATCAACAAGGACAATCTGACAACTACAATACAGGAGGCAACCGGATATGCACTCGATATATTCTATTGCGGCCAGAAACCAGTCGGCGAGGTGAAGCAGGCTATGCTGAAGGCTCCAATACAGGATAATATGGTTGCATCGCAGTCTCCATTCTTCCGTGACCGCCAGACATACGACAAGACCCAGATATTCTTCCTCCACGACAGCAAGATGCAGCAGGCTAAGATTTATTTCTATGCAAACGGAACAAACTATAACAAGGAGCAGGATGTGGCTTCAGAGGCATTCAACCAGTATTTCTCGGGCGGCTTCAGCGGTTTGGTAATGCAGGAAATCCGTGAGAAGAGGTCAATGGCATATACTGCATACGGTGCATACGTCACACCATCTGTACAGAACAGAGATGCTTATATGATTGGATATGTAGGAACCCAGAGCGACAAGGTGCCACAGGCTATCAATGTAATGATGGACCTGCTTACCAACATGCCTGACCCTGAGGAGAAAGAAACAAGAATGCAGGATATCAAGGAGTTCCTGTATCAGTCAACGCTGGCGGCTAAACCAAGCATGCGCTCGAAGGCAGCATACGTTGAGGCTTGCAAGAGACTGGGCTACAATGACGACCCTGCAAAGACAAACCTGCCGAAGATTCAGAACCTGACCTACGAGCAGATCAAGGCTTACTATGAGCAGAACATCAAGGGCCGTCCGATCACTATCATTGTCATCGGCGACAAGTCGATGATTGACAAGAAAGAACTTAAGGAACTTGAGGCTAAATACGGCAAGTTCCAGCCTGTAAATACCAGCAAGCTGTTCAAGGGCGGTATTGATGATTTGTAATCACTAAATTGAGGCGTTGATAATAGAAATCAATCTATAAAAACGGGATGCGGAACTTTCAAAAAAAAGGTTCCGCATTTTTTTTGGTTTTTATTTTGCGGATTGAAGATTTATTAGTAATTTTGCAGGTTGCTTATTATGGGGTGGTGTGTGATTGCGTGAGGCTGAGAAACAGGATATTAGTTATTGTTTTTTATATGAAAAAAGTATTGTTTATTTTAGCAACAGCTATGGTTATGGTAAGTTGCAGCAAAAAAGTGGAAGAGAGGGTCAATCCTTTCTTCACAGAGTGGGATACTCCAGAAGGAGTTCCGCCATTTGAGCAGATTCTGACATCTGACTACAAACCTGCTTTCGAGAAGGGTATCGAAGAGCAGAATGCCGAAATCGAGGCTATTATCAACAACACTGAGGCTCCAACCTTCGAGAACACTGTCGAGGCTTTGGATACGACTGGCGAATTGTTGGATAAGGTAAGCTATGTATTCTTCAACATTTGCGAAAGCGACGGGAACGACAGCTTGCGTGCATTACAGGAGGAGATATTGCCAATGCTCAGCGAGCACAGCGACAACATTTTCATGAATGCCAAGTTGTTCGACCGCATAAAGGCAGTCTATGACGCACGTGAAACAAGAGAATACACTCCGGTTCAGGCAAGGTTGCTCGAAGAGACTTATAAGGAGTTCGTACGTAACGGTGTGGCTTTGCCGGCTGACAAACAGGAACGTCTGCGTGAGATAAACAAGGAATTGTCGAAACTGGAGACAAAGTTCACAAACAATGTCTTGGCTGACCTCAATGCCTTCAGTCTCGTGATTGACAAGGAAGAGGATTTGGCTGGATTGCCAGAAGGCGTTCGTACGGCGGCAGCTGAAAAGGCAAAGGGTCTTGGCAAAGATGGAAAATGGGCATTCGGTCTGGAAGTGCCAAGTTATGGCCCATTCATGCAGTATTCCGAGAACAGGGAACTGAGAAAGAAGATGTATGAGGCATACCACAATAAAGGTAACAATAATAATGAGTATGATAATAAGAAGATTTGTCTCGACATTATCAAGTACAGAATAGAAAAGGCTCATTTGCTTGGCTTCAACACTCCAGCCGAAATGATACTTGACAACACAATGGCAAAAGATCCACAGAAAGTGGATGAGTTCCTGCTCAAGATATTCAATGCAGGCAATGAAAAGGCTAAGGCTGAACTGAAAGAAATGCAGGTGATTGCAGACCGTGATGGAGTGAAGATTGAAGCGTGGGATTGGGATTTCTATGCTGAGAAACTCCGTCAGGAGAAATATTCGATGGACGAGAACCTTATCCGTCAGTATTTCAAGATGGAGAATGTACGTCAAGGTGTATTTGACCTTGCGGGCAAATTGTATGGTTTGAAATTCGAACCTATGGCTGATGCTCCTAAATTCAATCCAGAGGCTGAGTGCTTCAGGGTGACTGACGAGGCAGGCAAATTGGTAGGTGTGTTCTACTGCGACTATTTCCCAAGAGAGTCGAAGAGGGGTGGCGCATGGATGGAAGCAATGCGTCTGCAGTACTGGAAGGGCGGCAAAGAGATCAGACCAATCATTGTGAACATCGGAAACTTCACGAAACCAACTGCTAACACTCCATCATTGCTTAGTGTAGATGACGTTGAGACAATGTTCCACGAGTTCGGCCATGCATTGCATGGATTGCTGGCACAGAGTCCATACAAGAGATTGTCTGGAACTAACGTGGCACGTGATTTTGTCGAATTGCCTTCCCAGATAAACGAGAATTGGGCATTCCAGCCAGAGGTTCTCGCTATGTATGCAAAACATTATGAGACTGGCGAAGTGATCCCTGATACATTGGTACAGAAGATACAGTCTGTATCGACATTCAACCAGGGCTTTATGACAACCGAACTTTGTGCAGCTTCGATACTTGACATGAAGTGGCATGAACTGAGTTCGGTTGACGAGATAACGGATGTTTATGCTTTTGAAGATAAGATGATGAGCGAAATCGGGTTGATTCCTCAAATCTCGTCAAGATACAGAAGCACATATTTCAACCATATATGGGGTGGCGGTTATGCTGCAGGATATTACAGTTACCTCTGGGCTGAAGTGCTGGACAAGGATGCTTTCTCGGTATTTGAGAATAATGGCATTTTTGACCCTGCTACTGCCAAGGCATTCAAACATCTGCTCGAAAGTGGAAATACTGCTGATCCAATGGAATTGTTCCGCGAATTCAAAGGTGGTGAGCCTGATGAGACCGCAATGTTGAAAGGCAGAGGATTAATCTGATAAGTGGGCAATAAAATACCAAATATTACCAAAAGGCTTACTGATGCCGGAGTGGTTGAAATCATATTGACTACTCTGGTATCAGTATTGCTTTTCTTTTTTTCTTCGTTTTTCGGCAAAGACGGTGACGAGGATGTCAGTTTCAGAATACTTGGTGTCTGTGTTTTCAGCTTGCCATATCTCTTGTCAAAAATCCTGGCATTGTTGATCTGGATATTCGTTGCTGTCAGGTTGGTTTTGCAGTGCGAAAGGTTACGTTTGATGCCGGTACGGAGCAAAATACAGTTAGTGCTGATTATGCTGTTAGTAGCGAGTAATAGTGTGTTTCAGCTTTTTGACGAAACGATGGTAGCATTGCTGTGTTTCTTGCATGCATTGTTCAAGATAGGCGGGATGTACGGAATGCGCGATACGGTGGTTGATTGCTTCAAGGCGTTTTTATTCTTCCTGATGGCGGCAATATTCAGGATTGAATATTTTGGGTTAGTGCTGTTGTATTTTTTTGTGCTGTTGTTTTACAGGACTTATTCCCTCAGAGTGTTTTTCTGTTCGTTGTTGGGAATGGTAATGGTGGCATGGATGGTGTTTGGTGTGTGTTTCTTCTTTGATATTACGGATATATTGGCTAATCATCTGGCTGGTATATTTAATATAAGATTTATGTGGGTTGGTTTTGGGTGGACTGATTATATGTGGTGGGGAATCTTTTGTGTAGTGGTTTTTGTGGCAAGAATATCAATGGATAGTTCGAGTTACCGATTTGATTTGCAAACCAGACTTAACAATACGATGTTTGGTTTGATATTTTGGTTTTCGTTGGCGATGGAAATGATTTATAGTGGCTCTTTTTCAAAAATGATGATTATAGGTGGGGTTCTAAGCTTGAGTTCGTATTTCAGTATGGAAGAGAGCGACTTTTCGAATATAATGTTTATTGTGCTGCTGTCAGTAGTGATTTCACTGAGGACAATAGTGAGCATAAATGGGGAAAATCCTAAGTTTGCAATGCCGAGGATTAGCATTCCTGAAATAAAGATGCCGGAATTTCAAATGCCAGATTTGCCTGAAATTCCTAAACAGTGGAAATTCTGGTAGCAGTAATGATGAAAATAAATGCAATAATTATATGTTGGAGATTAAAGATTTACATGCTGAAATAGCTGGTAAAGAGATTCTGAAGGGATTAAATCTCAGAATCAAGCCTGGAGAAGTGCATGCTATTATGGGACCAAATGGTGCAGGTAAAAGTACGCTTAGTAATGTGTTGTCAGGACATCCTGCATACAAAGTGACTTCAGGGTCGGTTTCATTTCATGGAAAGGATCTCTTGAGTATGCCTGCCGAGGTGCGCGCACGTGAGGGATTGTTCATGAGTTTCCAGTATCCAGTCGAGATACCAGGAGTGAGCATGACCAATTTCATGAGAGCTGCAGTCAACGAACAGAGGAAGTATCGTGGATTGGAAGCGTTGACTTCGGGTGAGTTCCTGAAAATGATGAAGGAAAAGCGAGGAATGGTTGAACTTGACAGTAAATTGGCAAATCGTTCGGTGAATGAGGGTTTTTCTGGTGGAGAGAAGAAGAGAAATGAAATATTTCAGATGGCAATGCTCGAACCGTCATTGGCTATACTTGATGAGACAGATTCAGGTTTGGATATTGATGCATTGAGGATTGTTGCCCGCGGGGTGAATATGTTGCGTTCTCCAGAAAGATCATCTATAGTCATTACGCATTATCAGAGATTGTTGGATTATATTGTTCCAGATATAGTGGATGTGTTGATTGATGGGAAAATTGTAATGAGCGGGACAAAGGAGTTGGCTCTGAAATTGGAAGATAAGGGTTATGATTGGATAAAGGAACAATTATGAAAGAACAGTTGCTGAAGTTATACGAAGATGAGAGAACCCTGGTAGCGAGCAAATCGGCTGAAGTATTCAATTCTGGCAGGGAGAGGGCTTACGAGAGGTTGAAAATGAATGATATTCCTACTCGAAAGACTGAATCGTATAAATATTGTCCTTTGTTTGAAAAATTGGATGAAGAGTGGGGAGTGAATCTGAACAGAACATTGTTTGGGGTCAATGCAGAAGAAATTTTTCATTGTGCCATTCCTGGAATGAGGGCAACGGTGGGTTATATGATAAACGATGTATGGGGAGCGGGGAGAGAGGAAATTGGTTTAGAGAATGGGGCGTTTGTATGCTCGATGAAATGGGCTTCTATTCATCATAAAGAGATATTGAACAAATATTTTGGAAAGATATTGACTGACGAGCAGGATGCTTTTGTGGCATTGAATGAGCTGCTGGTTCAAGACGGATATCTGGTTTATGTTCCAGAAAACGTTCAGGTGTCTGCTCCATTGCAGATGGTGAATATGTTGTGGTCTGGTCGTGACATGATGGTTGTTAATAGAAATCTTATTGTTGTCGAAAGAGGTGGTGAGTTGCAGTTGATAGATTGCGACCATTCAATGGATGAAAATAAATATTTTGCATTAAGGATGAATGAGGTCATCGTTGGCGATAATGCAAAGTTCGTTTACACCATGATGGAAAGCACACAGGAGAATGTCGTCAATTTAAGACGTTTCGCAGTATCACAGTCAAATGACAGCCGCACTATGATGGGAAGTTTTGGAGTCGGGAATGGAGTTACGAGAAATCATATTGAGGTTGATTTGAATGGCGAGGGGGCAGAGACATGGCTTGGCGGGGTATTGCTTACGAGAGAGAAAGAGAAGAGTGAGAATTATACGATAATCCGTCATCATGTACCGCATTGCAAGAGCAATGAATTGTTCAAGTATGTACTTGACGGTGAGTCGGAAGCAGGCTTCAGTGGAAGAATAGTGGTGGATCATGGTGCACAAAAGACTGAGTCGTATCAGACAAACAGAAATGTTCTGTTAAGTAATAAAGCTAAGGTGTCAGGACGTCCGCAATTGGAAATCTATGCTGACGATGTGAAATGCGGCCATGGAGCGACAACCGGAATGCTCGATGAAACGGCTATTTTCTATATGCGTCAAAGAGGAATAGGAGTAGAAGAAGCCAAGATGTTGTTATTGCAGGCATTTTCGGCAGATGTTGTGGAAAAAATAGGAAATGCGGCTTTGCAGGATCGATTGAGAATGATGATAGAAAAACGGCTGAGGGGTGAGTCTATGGGTTGTGTAAACTGTAAAGTTCATAATTCTTAAACTATTAAATGGAAAATGTTTGATGTCGAGAAAATAAGAAGCGATTTTCCCATTTTGACGGAAAAAATCTATGGTAAGCCGTTGGTTTATTTTGACAATGGAGCTACCACTCAGAAACCAAAATGTGTGTTGGATAGAATTATGCGTGCATACACTGCTGAAAACGGTAACATACATCGTGGTGTGCACTATTTGAGCGAAACGGCTACTGAACGACATGAGGAGGCACGCGAAATTATTGCCCGTTTCATCGGAGCCTCAAGCAGTCAGGAAGTTATTTTTACGAGAGGAACGACTGAGAGTATAAATCTGGTTGCAAGGACACTGCCTGATGTGATATGTGAGAGAGGTGATGAGATAGTAGTAAGCGAAATGGAACATCATTCCAATATAGTGCCTTGGCAATTGGCAGCTGAGAGATTAGGCTTGAAATTGAAAGTCATACCTATAACTGACAATGGCGAACTGAGATACGATTTGCTTGACGAAGTGATAACCGAAAAGACTAAGATTGTGGCTGTGACGATGGTCAGCAATGTCCTGGGTACAGTGAATGATGTGAAACGTGTAGTCGGGAAGGCAAAAGAAGTAGGGGCGAAGGTTTTGGTTGACGGAGCACAGGCTATAGCTCATATTCATGTAGATATGAAGGCTTTGGGGGCGGATTTCTTTGCTTTTTCCGGACATAAGGTTTATGCTCCGAATGGCATAGGTGTTTTGTGGGGGAGAAAAGAGATATTGAATATGATGCCTCCATTTATGGGTGGTGGCGAGATGATTGACAGAGTGACGTTCGAAAAGACCACATACAACAAGCTTCCATTCAAGTTTGAGGCAGGAACACCCGATTACATCGGAAGTCTGGGACTCGCAGAGGCTTTGAACTATATTGATAGGATTGGCCTCGATGAAATCGGTAATTATGAGAAGAAGTTGTTGGATTATGCTGTTGAAAGGGTATGTTCTATTAAATCTGTCCGCAGAATCGGTTCACCTGAAAGCTGCAGTGGAGTCTTGTCCTTTCTTGTTGAAGGAGCTCATCCTTATGATGTAGGGGCAATGTTGGATAAACTTGGTATTGCCGTGAGGACGGGACATCATTGTGCAGAACCATTGATGGACAGGTTGGGGATACCTGGAACGGTCAGAGCATCATTTGCAATGTACAATACTAAAGAGGAAATTGATGTGTTTGCTAAAGGTCTTGAAAGGATTATTTCTATAATAGGTTAATATGGAAGAGAAAATCATTGATCCAGTACCAGTCGAGCTTATTGAAGCCGAACTGACTGAGGAACGTTTGCTCAGGCACACGAATAAGGCGAATAACTTGCTTTACGTCGTGAATGCTCATAATGCTCCTAACGTAATGCGAGAAATAGGCAGGCTTCGCGAATTGTCGTTCAGGTCGAATGGTTCAGGAGTTGGTAAATCATGTGATATTGACGAATTCGACACAATGGAAGAGCCATATCAGCAATTGATAGTATGGAACCCTGATTCGAAGGAAATAATAGGAGGATACAGGTTTATTTTAGGTGAGAATGTCAAATTCTATGATAATGGACAACCAAAATTAGCAATATCTCATTTGTTCACATTTTCAAATAGATTCATCAAAGAGTATTTGCCTAATACCATAAAGCTTGGCAGGTCGTTTGTGGCTCCTGGTTACCAGTCAAGTAAGGGAGGAGCAAAGAGCCTTTTCGCCTTAGATAATTTATGGGACGGATTAGGTGCTTTAACAGTGAAAAACCCGCAGATAAGATATTTTCTGGGAAAGATGTCCATGGGACCAAATGAAATATCAAATAAGGAGCAACGAAATATGATCCTGAATTTTCTTAAGGACAGATATGGCGATAAAGAAGGCTTGATTAGTGTGAATAGTCCCGTGTCTGTTGATCCGAAATGTAAGATTGTTGCAACTGATTTCAAAGAGTTTAATGCAGAATTGAAAAAGAATGGATATCGTCTGCCTCCTCTTTTCAATTCCTATTTGGGATTGTCTGGAACAGCAATATATTTTGGAACAACTGTAAATGATACTTTCAATACTGAACTTGAGGATTCTGGGTTGATGGTGTTTTTATCTGATATTTTCGAAGAAAAACGTGAAAGGCATATTGACAGTTATTTGAAGGAGATAAACCAGAGATGAATTGGTCTTTATTCATTGTTTTCGCTATACTGATTGTACTTTTATGCTTTGCAGGAATATATATACGAAGAGTAAATCGTGATGAACCATATTTAGAACAAAAAAGTAATCTTCCTGCAGATTGTTGTGGAGCACATGCTGTATGCGAGAGAGATTCGTTGTTGAGCAGGACTGATGAAATCATATATTTTGATGATGAGGAACTCGATGAATTGGCAGGAATTGCAGCGAATGAATACGGGGATAGAGAAATAAAGATGATAGAAGACGTTTTCTATACTATGAGGGAACAGGATGTGGCAGGATGGCTTAGGAGTTTGCAGTTGAGGAATATTGAATTGCCAGAACACATTCGTGATGAGGCTTTGTTTATTGTAACTGAAAGAAGGCAGACAAGATTGGAAAATAATGGTAGAAAAGACTGAAATATATTGTGAATATGCAGTTCTGGTCGGATTGATAACCCCGCAGCAGAAAGAGGAGAAGGCCAAGGAGTACCTTGACGAATTGGAATTCTTGGCAGATACTGCTGGAGCAAAAACTCAGAAGAGATTCTTGCAGAGATTGGATTATCCGAATTCCAAGACGTTCGTAGGTGAGGGAAAACTGCAGGAAATTGCAGAATACATAAAGATGATGGAGGAGAGCGATTTTCCCGTTGGAATGGTGATTTTTGACGATGAACTGTCGCCATTGCAGTTGAGAAACATCGAGAAAGAATTAAAAGTGAAAATATTGGACAGAACTAACCTTATACTTGATATATTTGCTAAACGTGCACAGACCGCATACGCTAAGACTCAAGTTGAGTTGGCTCAATATCAATATCTTTTGCCGAGACTTGCTGGTATGTGGACGCATCTTGAACGACAGAAGGGAGGTATCGGTATGAGAGGACCTGGCGAGACGCAGATTGAGATGGATAAACGAATAATCCTGAATCGCATTTCCTTGTTGAAGAAACAGTTGCAGGCTATTGACCGACAAATGACCACTCAGCGTCAGAATCGTGGAAAAATGGTTCGTGTTGCTTTGGTCGGTTATACGAATGTGGGTAAATCGACTATGATGAACCTACTCTCGAAGAGTGATGTATTTGCTGAGAATAAGCTGTTTGCTACATTAGATACAACGGTAAGGAAGGTGATTATTGACAATCTGCCTTTCCTTATGTCTGACACGGTTGGTTTTATCAGAAAATTGCCTACAACGCTGATAGAATCGTTTAAAAGTACACTCGATGAGGTTCGTGAGGCGGATTTATTGGTCCATATAGTTGACATATCACATCCCAATTTTGAAGAGCAGTATGAGGTTGTGAACAAGACATTGCTTGATGTCTGTAAAGAGCAGAAACCTACAATTCTCGTGTTCAACAAAATCGATGCTTTTACTTACATTCCTCAAGATGATGATGACTTGTCGGAAAAGAGGAGAGAGAATTACAGCCTTGATGAATTGAGACAGACATGGATGTCGAGAATGGATGATAATTGTATTTTTGTATCGGCTGGCAAGAAACTCAATATTGAGGAATTGAAACAGATGTTGTACGATAAGGTCAAAGAGATTCACGTCAAGAGGTTCCCATACAACGATTTCCTGTTTCAACATTATGAATAATCAAATTTAAAATAGTATTATGAAAAAGGTTTTGTCTTATGCCTTGATGGCAGTTTTGGTTTTATCGGTAATTTCGTGTAAGGACAAGAAAAACAATGAACCGCAATCACAAGCAGATGCAAGGGATGCTTTCGTAGGTGAGTACACTTTAGTATTGAATGGAAGTGTTACCCCTGAAAAGACTGGCATTGAAATGATTGATAATATCATGCCAGAGTCGTTGCCTATAAGCAATCTTGAGGATGTTTTGGTTATCAGCAAGGATGAGTCGTCAGCCAATAAGGTTAAAATTACAGGTCTCAGAGGCTTGTATAATTGTTCGGGCAGTGTCAGTGGTAACGAGTTGTTTATGGAGAGTTCGGTGAACGAGACTGAATTTAACCTTGGCGAAGTGAGTGGAATAAAGGAATTGGATGCTTTTACAATACCAGTCAATTATACACTTGTCCACAAGACAGCTGTACTGAATGACAATGTATTGTCATGGCATACTGACGGAACGGGAGGTGGTTCGTTAAACGTTCCTATAGTGGGCACTATAAATATGAGCGGTTCTGTATCAATAGACAATACGGCTACTAAAAAATAAGCTGTGCTTTGGAAATTGTTTTGGTCGTTTGCCAAGATAGGCGCATTTACCCTTGGTGGAGGATATGCGATGCTTGCAGTCATTGAGGAAGAGGTCGTTTCGAAACGCCATTGGGTTGAAAAAGGTGATTTTCTGGACTTGGTTGTGTTGGCGCAGACGGCTCCTGGAATTCTGGCTGTAAATATTTCTATACTGACAGGTAACAAGATTGCGGGGAAACGTGGCGCTGTAGTGAGTGCTTTAGGTGCTGTGTTGCCATCGTTTATTACAATTTTAGTGATTGCTGTCTGTTTTAGTCAGTTCCAGGACAATGTCTGGGTGCGCAAGGTGTTTAACGGAATAAGACCGGCAGTGATAGCACTGATAGCGGTTCCTGTTTTTTCGTTGGCAAAAAGTGCAGACGTGAGATGGAAGACTGTCTGGATACCAGTTCTGGTTGCGTTGTTGATATGGTTGGCAGGAGTATCGCCTATATATATTATAGTCGCTGCAATCGTATGTGGAATAGCAGTGCATTGGATTGAAATCAAAAAAGGGAGGGAAGAATGATATACCTGGAACTTTTTTGGACTTTTTTCAAGATTGGACTGTTCGGTTTTGGGGGTGGTGCTGCGATGTTGTCGCTCATACAGTTTGAGACAGTTGAGCACCATCAGTGGATAACTGCACAGGAGTTTACAGATATGGTGGCTATAAGTCAGGTTACGCCTGGTCCTATTGGCATAAATTCGGCAACTTATGCTGGATATTTGGCAACTGACTCTGTTTTCGGAGCAATGGTGGCTACCGGTGCAATCGTATTGCCATCGCTTGTCATAATGCTGATTATTGCCACGATGATGGCAAGGTTCAGAGATAACGGTTGGATACAGAGCGTCTTGAAGGTGTTGAGACCAACTATAGTAGGTTTGATAGCGGCAGCTGCATTGCTGTTGATAACGGAAGAGACATTCGGTGTGGGGTATGGAAATTGGAAATCGTGGTTGATATTGATTGTGGCTTTTTGTGCGATGAAATGGTGGAAAATCAGTCCTGTCTATCTGATATTGTGTGCAGGCGTAGTTGGTGTGATATTTTGTTAACAGATATGTGGAACGATAGAAACATATTGATGATTGGCGAGGAGAAGGAGGCAAGGTTGCAGCAATCGAGGGTGCTTGTGGTAGGTGTCGGAGGAGTCGGAGCTTATGCTGCCGAAATGATAGTCCGTGCTGGAGTAGGAAATATAGTTATTGTAGATTCGGATGTAGTGTCAGAGACAAATATTAACAGACAGCTGTTAGCATTGCACAGCACAATAGGAAGGAGAAAGGTTGATGTTTTGGAGGAAAGGTTGCTGGATATCAATCCAAATTTGAATGTTGAGGTAGTAGGTGAGTATCTCAAGGACGAAAGAACGAACGAGGTGTTGGCAATGGGACATTACGATTGTGTGATAGATGCGATTGATACGCTGGCTCCTAAGGTGTTTCTGCTGTATCAGGCGCATGTGATGGGAATTCCTACTGTCAGTTGCATGGGCAGCGGAGGAAAGATGAATCCGATGATGGTGAAGATAGACGATATTTCGCGTTCAAACCATTGCAAACTTGCTCGTATGGTCAGGAAAAGATTGCATCATTTGGGAGTGACAGATGGAATAAGGGCTGTTTATTCGGATGAAGTGGTAGATAGAGGAGTCATCGAACATACTGAAGGAGAGAGAAACAAGGTGTCGAATGTCGGGACATTGGGGTATATGACGGCAGTGTTCGGATGTTTTGTGGCAGGAGAAACCATAAATCAGATATTGCAATATGATAAAGGTTGAAGGCGTAATTAAGAAGTTCGGGAACCTGGAGGTACTGAAAGGTGTGGATTTACATGTGGCAAAAGGCGAGATAGTGAGCCTGATGGGACCTTCGGGAGCTGGAAAGACAACTTTGTTGCAAATAATAGGGACTTTGGCTTCGGCAGATGGAGGACGAGCAACCGTTGATGGGGTGGATGTATTGTCGTTGAAAGGGAATGCTTTGTCGAGATTCAGAAACGAGAAGATAGGATTTGTGTTTCAGTTCCACCAGTTGTTTGCCGAATTTACAGCTGTTGAGAACGTGATGATGCCTGCTCTGATTGGAGGTAAAGACTTCAAGACAGCAAGGCGTGATGCCATGGAATTGTTGGAGTACATGAACCTCGGGGAGAGGGCGGAACATAAGCCTGGTGAGTTGTCTGGTGGCGAGAAACAGAGGGTGGCAGTAGCACGGGCATTGATAAACCGACCTGCTGTCCTGTTGGCTGATGAACCTTCAGGAAGCCTTGATTCGAAGAACAGGGAGGAATTGCAGTCGCTGTTCAAGAAATTGCGTGCCGAAATGGGACAGACTATTTTTGTGGTGACTCACGACGAGGAGTTGGCTCGGCAATGTGATAGAGTAGTAAACATATTGGATGGAAAGATAATAAATTGAGATATTATGTTTGAAGACATAAGACCATACGAAGGAGCCGAGATAAGAAATGTGATTGAAGAATTGTGTAATGATGCGGAATTTGTGGCATTGGCATCAAAAATTCCTGTTTTTGATGTCGGAAAATTCAGGGTATCTGCTGCAAAATATGCAACTCTGATTGAGTTCCAGCGTGATTGGGAACGACCTTTCCTTGAATGGATGGTGACACGGAATTCGAAAGGATTGACCATATCCGGTACTGAAAACATATCGCGAAGAGGCGGACAGTTGTTCCTAACCAACCATAGGGATATTACCGTTGATCCAGCTTATTTGGCGTTGTCGTTGATCCAGACGATTGACGATACGTGCGAGATAGCGATAGGCGACAACTTATATGTACGTCCGTGGATTGAGAAATTCGTGAAACTCAGCCGTAGTTTCACTGTCCGCAGAAATCTCACCCGTGGCGAGATGGTGAGGACATTTGCAGAGTTGAGCCAGTATGTGCGTTATGCCTTGACAGAAAAGAAAGTCAACATCTGGATGGCTCAACGTGAGGGTAGGTCTAAAGATGCAACCGACATGACGCAGGAGAGCTTGATAAAGATGCTTGCCATGAGCGGTTCTGGAAGTCTGGTGGACAATCTGGCTGAATTGAACATTCATCCGACTACTCTGTCGTATGAATTTGACCCTTGCGATTACCTGAAGGCTCGCGAGATGCAGATGAAACGGGATATTCCTGATTATAAAAAAGGTCCGATGGACGATTTCATCAGCATGAAAGAGGGCATTAACGGCAATCACGGAAGAATTCACATCCATTTCGGCAGCAATCTATGTGACGAGCTTGCTGAGATAGGGAAGAATATAGCGAACAGGAAGGAACAGGCAGAGGCAGTTTGCAAGGTCTGCGACCGTGAGATACATGGGAATTATGTGTTGTATCCAATAAATTACTGGGCATACGAGGAGCGGTTTGGAAATAGGATATGGGAAGGTGATTATGGAAGCAGCCGAGAGTATTTGGAGGGGCAGATGGCGAAGATTGATTTGGAGAATAAGGATGATAAGTTCCTATGGACGAAACTCGTAGAGATGTATTCCAATCCAGTAGTGTCGTATCTTGGAGTGAAAAATTAATTAATAACTTTTTAATATTTACAATTATGAAAGGACATCCAAAAGGGCTAATTGCGGCTGCCCTCAGTAACATGGGCGAAAGGTTCGGTTACTACATTATGAATG
>JAKSNT010000037.1 GCA_024399575.1 Paludibacteraceae bacterium | reverse complement strand
GTATATATAGTGCTCTTATGTTCCCGCACAATCCGCTCGAAATCCTCTTTAAGCTTATCCATCTTTCCGACTATCTTTTTACACATTAGACTTTCACATTCAGGCAAAAACTACAGTCGCAAATGAAATTATTTTCGAATCAATTCAACAAAACTTTCCGGCAGCACTATATTCTCCTCATCCACAGCGTCCTTGAACAATGGTGCAATCTCATCTTCATAAAATCCGGCAATACCGCAACCTATCTTGGTGACAAGGAATGTAAGTTCCCTGTGCTCGCGCGCAAAACTGACGAACTCATCGACATAAGGCTTGATAGTCTCCACCCCACCTTGCATTGTAGGAATGGCATACGACTGCCCCTGAAGTCCAACGCCCTGTCCCATGACGGCACCAAAGCGCATATATGCCAGCCTTGCTGCTCCCCCACCGTGCATTCCAGCCAGATTTGACCCGAACACGAATATCTCGTTTTCAGCCAGTTCAGTGATAAAATCAGGTGTATATCTCATAATACATTCTGTTTAAGCGATTCTACATATTCGTCTATCTTCCTCATCTTGGCAGGGATGTCAATCTCCTGAGGGCAATGCTTCGTACACTCGTTGCAACCTATGCAATGGTCAGCCTGACGCATTCCCGGCACCTTGCGGTCATACCCCACAAGGAAAGCCCTGCGAGCCTCAGCATAGTTCTCGTCACCGGAAGAGGTCACTACATTTCCGGTATTCACCATCTTGTTATAATGAGTGAATATCGTCGGAATATCCAACCCGTACGGACAAGGCATACAGTATTTACACTGGGTACATGGAATCGTCGGGTGCTCGATAAAGAGCCTTGCGACCTTCTCCAACAACTGGTTCTCCTCATCGGTACATGGCACCAACGGACTGTATGTGCGGATATTATCCTGCAGATGCTCCATATATGTCATGCCACTCAGGACAGTCAGGATACGAGGGAATGACCCCACAAACCTGAATGCCCAGGAAGCTATGCTCTGCTCTGGGTTGCGCTGCTGAAGCAACGTGTTGATGTTCTCGCTCATTGAAGCTAACTGACCTCCGAGCAGAGGCTCCATTATGACAATCGGTATTCCGAGTCTGTCGAGTTTTTCATACAGTTCATCAGCATTAGGTGCATCATCGTTCTCGCGGTTGGCATGTTTCCAATCCACATAGTTCATCTGTATCTGCACGAAATCCCAATGGACAGTGTCGTGCATGGAAAGCATATAATCAAACACTTTAATGTCGCCATGGAACGAGAATCCGAGATTGCGGATTCGTCCTGCCTTTCTCTCGTCAATCAGAAAATCGAGCATTCCGTTCTCGAAATAGCGTTTGTTCAGCAACTCCATTGAACTGAATTCTGCATTTGACCCCCCGACGGAATGGAGCAACATATAATCGATATAGTCTGTCTTGAGATTCTTGAACGAATTATGGTATATCTCCAACGATTTCTCCCTCGACCAAGTCTCAGGGGCAAAGTTGGAGAGTTTCGTGGCAAGGAAATACTTTTTCCTGTCGTGACGCGAAAGAGCCTCACCCCAAGCAGCTTCGGATTTACCTTTACAATATACAGGAGCCGTATCGTAATAATTGACGCCATGAGCCATAGCGTAATCCACGAGTTCGTTCACTCGGCGCTGGCTGATTGGGTCGTTCGAACGTCCAGCCTCCAAACCATATTCCGTAGGCAAGCGCATGGCACCAAATCCCAGCAACGACACCCGGTCGCCAGTCGTACTCTCCCTATAGACCATTTTGTCGGTAGGCACTTCGCCCAAAGCCGTTCCTCCAATGTCATGAGGTTTCTCCTCACGCTTGCAACCAGTAACTACGGCAGCTGCAGCCACCGAACCTAATGCAATATTCTTTATAAAATCACGTCTTTTCATAATTCTCTGCTTTTTTAAATTGTACGATGGTCGGTATGTCCCTCAACATATATAGCGCTGAACGGACGTGAAGGGCAAAGATGTTCGCACGCCCCACAACCTATACATTTCTCAGCATTAATGGACGGGATGCTCAATGCGCCCTTCCCGACCATAGTGATAGCACCCGTCGGACAATGGCGGGCACAGTTGCCACACGAGACTCCATCACGGTTCACCACGCAATTGTCGGCAATCCAAACCGCATGGCCAATCTGGATGGAAGATTTCTCCTCACGCGTTATAGGCTTTATTGCACCTGTAGGACAGACACTCGAACAGCGAGTACACTCAGGACGGCAATGCCCAACCTCATACGACATCTCAGGCTGCATGAAATGCTCCAACTCGTTCGATGGACGTAATACGCCATTTGGACAGTTCGACACACACAGCTGGCAAGCGGTGCAATGCTGTGCGAAATGCTCGACTGACCATGCTCCGGCAGGGACAAGACGATTGGCACGCATAGGCTTTTTCTTGTCTTCGAGTATAGTCAATCCGCCATCAACAGTCTTAGCTACAGCATCTGCCGCCATAATCGAACCTGCAGCAACTGCACCAATTACGAAATTTCGCCTTGACGAATCGACACACTCATCCTTTTTCGTTCCGCAACTGCATTTCCTGAGTTTATACTTTATCGCTCCCTGACGGCAATTGTTGATACAGTCAAAGCAGACAACGCAATTCGACATGTCTATCTCGTGTTTCCTGGGGTTGATGCACGATGCCTTGCAATTCCTTGCGCACAATCCACAACCATTACACTTGGCTGTATCGATGACAGGACGCAGAAGCGAGAATCGCGAAACAAGCGACAACAACGACCCGACAGGACAGATTGACGAACACCACCAACGTCCGCAGAAAAACGACAATACAGCGAGCAACAGACATATTCCACCGGAAATGCAGAGCATTGTCCACGATGCGACAGTGTTGTCAACAGCATAGAAACGGTAAGAATCATGAGCCTCTGCATAGAGAGCCAGCTGATTGTTGATGCCCCTATACAATGGCTGGAAAAGGTTGTTCACCATCTTGCCAAATGCGCTATATGGCTCTATAATACAAGCTATTGATGTAAATCCCATCACAATAGACACAATAAATGCCGCAAGGACAAAAAATCTCAGCCAACGATTCTCGCCTTGGTAATGGAAATGGTTCCTCCTTGCTTTCAAGCCGATGAAATTGAAAATGTCCTGAAAAATACCCAACGGACAAATCACCGAACAATACAACCGCCCGAACACAATTGTCATCAATACCAAAATCGCCAGGACAATAACATTCAATGCCATGATTGCCGGAAACAACTGGACTTTCGCCATCCAGCCGAATATTGGCTGGACAGTACCCGTAAAGTCCAGGAACAAGAGTGTCAACAAGGTTATTGACACAATCTGAATTGCAATACGAAGATACTTCAACATAACTTTATCGCTTTAATTTTGAAATGCAAAATTAGTATTTTTTCGTGACTGTGACAAATATTTTGCCAAATATTTTGCAGAATGCAAATAATTATTTACCTTTGTGCCGTGAAAATATTAATTCAATACTTATGGACGAAAAAGTTAAATCATTTATTGACAGTGCTTCCGAAGACATGGAGGCTACCATTATGTATCTCGATGATACCCTTGCTCATATCCGTGCAGGGAAAGCATCAGTCAGAATACTTGACGGAATCATGGTAGATTACTACGGAGCAATGACTCCACTCGATCAAGTTTCCAACATAACGGTACCTGACGCACGTACTATCCAGATCCAGCCATGGGAAAAGAAGATGCTCACGACGATCGAGCGTGCACTCCAGAATTCGAATATCGGCATCACACCTGCCAACAATGGCGAAGTAGTCCGTCTTTGCTTTCCTCCCGTCACTGAAGAGCGCCGTAAGGAACTTGTCAAACAATCCAATTCCGCTGGTGAAGAGGCTAAGGTATCAATTCGCAATACCCGTCGCGACATCATCGACAAACTGAAAAAAGAGGTCAAGAACGGTATGCCTGAGGACGTGGAGAAGGACGGTGAAGCAGAAGCACAGAAAATCCACGACACCTACATCCGTAAGATAGAGGAACTCCTCGACGCAAAGGAGAAAGAGATAATGACCATCTGATGTAATGAAAGGTCTTGTCACCCGTACTGGCAGCGTAGATTTCGACATCCTCTGCGACGGCAAAACACACATTGGCAGGATAAAAGGGAATTTCCGCATCAAGGGAATACGCAGCACCAACCCTCTGACCGTGGGCGACTGGGTGGAGTATGACCCAGAAAGCGGCTTCATAACAAGCCTTTACGACCGCCGCAACTACATAGTGCGCCGTCCTACGAACCTCAGCAAACAGCTGCATATCATAGGTGCCAACATAGACCAGGCGTTACTCGTAATAACAATCCGCGAACCTGAGACAGACCTCGGGTTTGTGGATCGTTTTCTCGCCACTGCTGAAGCCTACAGCATCCCGGCAATCATCTGCTTCAACAAGACGGATATCCTCTCGCCTGACGATTCAAGACTGCTTGACGACATTGAATATCTTTACCATTCAATTGGTTACCGCACCATACGCACTGCTGCCGGCAATCCTGATGCCGACATCTCCGGACTCGAAGCACTCCTTCGTGGAAAGATAACCCTTCTCTCAGGCAACTCGGGTGTCGGGAAAAGCACACTCATCAACCGCCTTGTCCCTGATGCATGCACACGGACAGGCGAAATATCAGCATCGCACCACAAAGGAATGCATACCACCACATTCAGCCAGATGTATGCTTTCGCTGATGGATTCATCATCGACACTCCAGGCATAAAAGGGTTCGGTGTCGTTGACATGAAAGCAGACGAAATAAGCCACTATTTCCCAGAGATATTCCGTGAATCAGCAGAATGCCGCTTCTCCGACTGCACACACACCAACGAGCCAGGGTGTGCTGTCCTGAAAGCGGTCGAGGAACACAGGATATCACTCTCCAGATACAGAAATTATCTTGCCATCCGTGAAGACATCGGAGATGGAAAATACCGTCAATGACCGTGAAAATCAATCTTAAAAGTCTTTCCCTCGTACTAAGCGCAATACTCATAATTGTCGTTTCACTCCTGTTCACCACACGTATAGCAAACGACATAGCTGCCGACGAAGAACAGAAAATGCTCATCTGGGCTGAAGCCACCGAGCAGATCTCGAATGACGACTACAACGATCTCGCCTTCCACATCATCGAGCAGAACAACGACATTCCTGTTGTCGTCACCGACGCTGCCGGCAATATCATAACGTCCCGGAACTTCGACATCCCGCAATCTAAAGAGAAAGGACTGCTGACTGCCGAAATCGAACGGCTCAAGACACTTCACGACCCCATCGTCATCCACCTTACAGACAACGAAATGCTATACGTCTATTACGACAATTCGCATATCCTTAAACAGTTGGAATACTTTCCACTCATCCAGTTTGCCCTCGTAGTCCTGTTCCTCGGCTTGCTGCTGTGGATTTTTGCAACCGAAAAACGACGCGAACAGGATAAAGTCTGGGTAGGATTATCGCGAGAGACCGCCCACCAACTCGGGACGCCAATCTCATCGCTCGCTGCCTGGCATGAACTGCTGAAAGACTCAGCTCCTTCCGAAACAGTCGAAGATATGGGCAAGGACATCAACAGGCTCCGCACCATAGCCGACCGTTTCTCGAAAATAGGAAGCACTCCTCACCTCGAACGTCAGGACGTTGCATTGATAATCTACAATGCCATCAACTACATGCGAGGCAGAACTTCCAAACGGGTGGAATACTATATAAACAATGTGTCGTCCGACAGTTTTGCCCCAGTATGTGAACCTCTGCTCCAATGGGTTGTCGAAAACCTCTGCAAGAATGCTGTAGATGCCATGCAGGGCGAAGGCAAAATATCCATTCTCATTACCAACGAGAACGGACACCTCGTAATAGAATTTTCTGATACTGGCAAAGGCATTGCGAAACGTCAGTTCAAGAAGATATTCAAACCTGGCTTCACTACGAAACAACGTGGGTGGGGCCTCGGACTCTCACTCGCCAAGCGTATCGTCGAGGAATATCATAACGGAAAGATATTCGTCAAATCCTCCTCTCCAAATATCGGCACAACTTTCAGAATAGAACTATAACATATTTACAAAATACCATCATAAATATTTTGTAAATCCATAAAAATGTAGTACCTTTGTTCCCATATTAGTCTATACATAAAAGTCTATTATACAATGCGAACAATAGAAGAAATATTCGGAGACCTCCGTAAAATCGACCTCACATACGTCAACAAAGAGGACAACTCGGTCTATCTGGTACTGTTCTGCCATGGCGAATTTGACGGTTCGCGTGACTACCAGAAGGCTCTCATCGACAAAATGGACTGCTACCTGCAGCACATTCGCAGCGAATGGTTCCGCACAGAGTATCCAAGACTCCCAGCCAAAGTTGTCATCTCGTTCGACTCTAATCCTCACCCGCTCATACTCCAGATGCTTTCAAACTGCATCAAATGGTTTGAAGAACACGAAGTTCAACTACTCTTCCAACTCAACGACCGCTATTTCCGCATACGCCGAGAAGAAGAACAAGTCAACCGATAAAAAAGATTGCTCCTACAATTGTAAGAGCAATCTTTGTCCTTTTCACGAAACTTAAAAATCTTTTCTTTAAGCTTCTGCTTCCTTCTTCTCAATTGCCAACTTACCACGATAATATCCGCACTCAGGGCATACAGTGTGGTAAATGTGCAAAGCACCACAATTTGAACAAACGGCAAGCGTAGGAGCAACTGCAACATCATGTGTACGACGTTTCGCAGTTCTTTGTTTCGAATGTTTTCGTTTAGGATGTGCCATTTTAAACCTTAATTAAATTATTTTTTTGTAGATATTTGTTTCAAAGCGTCCCAACGCGGGTCACTTGAATTTTCGTTTTTAATGTTGCCCTCCGGCTTATGTGCCTCAAGCACCTCAATCATTTTCCCGTTGCATTCTCCTTCATCATGCACCTTCACAATTGGCAATGCAACGACACACATTTCGTACAGTCGTTCAGCGATATTCAGCACCGAGTCGTCCTCGCTCAGTTCAATCAGTTCATCGTTCTCGGTACTCGTCACGCCACCGACGTGGACTGCAAACTCCTCCTCATTTTCAATCTCCACTTCCAATGGGTCAAGGCAACGGTCGCAAGTAGTAAACACCTTCCCCTCGACATCTGCGACAAACGAGAATTGCGACATGTTTTTCTCAATTCTCACAGTTGCAACCACCTCTCCTCCACTTATTTCGTCACCCTCAAAATGTGAAAAGAAATCATCATTAAGCCTATATTCGAACTCATGACAACCGTTTTTCAGTCCTAACAATTGAATGTCGAAATCGTTCATATTCACCTAAACAACTGAACAAAATACTTTTACATCAACGCTTCAGCAAAATTCACCCTCTCAAAAAGCGACTGCAAAGTTACAAATAAAAAACCGTATTACCAAAGATTTCCTTATTTTCTTTTCATCATTTTTTTCATGCCGCCATTCTGCACCATTCTCATCATCTTCTGCATGTCGGTGAATTGCTTGATCAATCTATTGATTTCCACGATTGAACGTCCTGACCCCTTGGATATTCTGTTCTTTCGTGAACCATTGAGGATACCCGGATTATGCTTTTCCTCTGGCGTCATCGACAGTATGATAGCCTCAATGCCCTTGAACGAATCATCATCAATGTCAACATCCTTGATAGCCTTGCCCACACCTGGAATCATAGCTGCCAGGTCCTTGATGTTACCCATCTTCTTGATTTGCTGAATCTGATTGTAGAAGTCCTCAAAATCGAACTGGTTCTTTGCTATTTTCTTCGACAACCTGCGAGCCTCTTCTTCGTCATATTGCTCCTGCGCCTTCTCAACCAGCGAAACGATATCACCCATTCCGAGGATACGATCAGCCATACGTGATGGATGGAAAGCATCTATTGCCTCCATCTTCTCTCCAGTACCAACGAACTTGATTGGCTTCTGGACAACCGAACGTATTGAAAGAGCAGCACCGCCACGGGTATCGCCGTCAAGTTTCGTCAGTACAACGCCTGTAAAATCGAGTCTATCGTTAAATTCCTTGGCAGTATTCACTGCATCCTGACCGGTCATCGAATCGACTACGAACAATATTTCCTGAGGATTGACAGCTTTCTTGATTGCCTCAATCTCATTCATCATCTGTTCATCGACAGCCAGACGTCCGGCAGTATCTATGATGACTACATCCTTGCCTGTCTGAACGGCATGTTCAATGGCATCTTTTGCTATCTTCACTGGGTCCTTCACCTCTGGCTCGGCAAATACAGGAACGCCTATCTGCTCTCCGACGACCTTCAACTGGTCGATTGCGGCAGGACGATAGACGTCACAAGCTGTCAGCAAAACGTTCTTGCCCTGTTTTGACTTGAGCATGTTGGCAAGTTTGCCCGAGAATGTCGTCTTACCGGAACCCTGAAGACCGGACATCAGCACTACCGCTGGCTTGTTGCCCTGACCTTTCACGTTGATTCCAACATTCTCGCCACCCATCAGTCTGGTCAACTCGTCATGGACAATCTTGACCATCATCTCCTGCGGCTTGACAGCCAGCAATACATTCTGACCCATGGCTTTAGCCTTCACTTCGTCAGTGAAAGTCTTGGCTACCTTATAGTTGACATCGGCATCAAGCAAAGCCTTACGGACATCTTTCAGTGTCTCGGCAACGTTAATCTCGGTGATTTTTCCCTCACCTTTCAGTATTTTGAACGACCGTTCAAGTCGCTCACTCAGTGATTCAAACATATATTTTTCCTATTGTAAATTTCAGCCTGCAAAGGTACGAATAATTTTTGAAACAGACGTATTTTTTCGCTGAAATCTTTATAACTTGTCCAATGTGCAGTAGAGCAACTTGCCATTTGCATCGCGAAGGTGCATTCCACCACCCTTGCACCACCTCCAATACTTGCAATCCGAACACTTACCCTTCTTTCTCATCCACTCTCTGTCGCGATACTGACTGAAGCCTCTTTCCCACACATCCATGAAGTTGTCCTTGTAGATATTTCCCTGATGACAACCCATTCTGATACTGGTACAGGCAGATATAGAACCATCAATAAGCACAGAGGCCACTTTTTTGCCTGCATCGCAACAGAAGTAATAGTCGCGAACCTTCCCTTCGTACTCTCCGACAAAGCCCTCGCAGGTAAATTCCGCATGAATTTTTCCTTCCTTACGTGTGGCAATGATGAATCTCATCAACTCGTGCATTTCTTCCTTAGTCAACCTGAAATCAGGAACATCTGCTGCCCTGCCAACTGGAAATATGGTGAATAGCCGCCAACTGCGCAACCCCAAGGAAACAAGAAAATCTTTTATCTCACGAAGTTTCCCGACGTTGCGCCTGTTAACACACGTGACGACATCAAACTTTATTGCATCCGTGGGTTTGAGATTTGAGAAACCGAATATCTCACCGCACTCTTCACAGGTCTTGTTGAACCTGCAAACCATCTCGATGGCTTTCGAGGCATGGTCGAAACTGCCTTCACGTCCCCTGAGCCAGTCGTGTTCCTCACGAAGACCGTCCAGACTTATGGTCAGACTGTGTATTCCAGCCTTCAGCAAACCGACAAGCCTCTGTTCCGTTAGTGCATAGCCGTTTGACACGACACCCCATGGAAAGCCTTTGTCGTATATCATCCTGCCACATTGTTCAAGGTCCTGACGCATGAGAGGTTCGCCACCTGTTATGACTACCATTATTTTATGAGGATCCAGGCGTTCTCTCACTTGGTCAAGCACACGCATGAAATCCTCGGCAGGCATATCTTTCTCGGCAGGATTTACCTTGCAGTCACTCCCACAATGGCCACAGCAGAGATTACATTTCAATGTGCATTCCCAGAAAATCTGTCTGAGCGGATGGCCTTCAACCTCTCTGCCAATTCTGGCCAGTTCCAACCCCAAGAGATTCATTTCTTCTGCAATTTTGCATTGAATGTTGATTCATAACTGCCTTCAAACCATTCGCCATCTTTATCTTTAGTCATTACAACCTTTGGCGAAAGAACCTGCGACTGGAAATCCCCACCATTTGCCTCGCCATCAACATCATCTATCTTGACAGAAACACTATCTGGCACATAAACAAAGCCAGTGTTGACTGAAACCTTTCCATCTGCATCTGTGCATGTCGTCTTCTCATACATCTGGCGTTTGTCATTTCCCGCGACACTCCATACCTCAACTGTCACTCTGATGTCTTCTAAAGGAGTGTTTTCTTCTGTTGTCACAGTGCCCTTCATGGTGAACTCAGCACAAGGACAGCCATAGTCAACAGCATGAATGTCACAGCCATGAAAGCCAAACACTGAAACAATGGCAGCAACAATTTTTCCCCACAATGTCAAAAATCTTGCTTTCATAATATTCTCATTTTTCAACCTCCAGATATCTTATCATTATCTCGGCTATAAGGTCGCGGAGCAACTTTACCTCGTACTCCCCTACTGTCGGTTCAAGGTGTGAATCGCCAATACCGCTGTCGTCGGTTATGAAGATGTATGTGCCGTCAGTCGCCATAGCCATGTAGCGAAGCAGGAACTCCGTGCTGCGGTCTATGCCAGAGGCCGAAACAGGAATCAATCTTATTCCTCTGCTTGCATACTCCCTGATGCTTTGGCGGAGAGATGCCTTAACCTGTTCATCATCATGTGGAGGTGCATCAAGTATCATGAATGCCAAACGTGCACGGCAGCCGTCCTGCCAAGACATATCGGTCAGTGATTTTTCCAATGCCGCATCTACAGCCTCAGGATAGTCGCCACCTCCACCGGCAGACTGTTGGTTTATGAACGATTGCGTCGCGCCGAGGTCGGTAGTGAAATCAGAAACTTTTGTAAGATAATCATCCCCAGTGTCACGATATACCATGGCAGCAGTCTGGATCTCCAACGAAGCGTTCCAACTCTGTACAGAACCTATTATATTCGACAAATCCTTCTGCAAGAAGCTCATTTCATCATACATCGAGCCTGTTGCGTCAACTATGAAAGCCACCTGCAATGCAAACCTTGCCTCATACAGGTGATATTCATAGCGGTTTATCGTCATTTCGTCATTCCAATGTGTCACAACCGGTGTCCCCGCCATTTGGGCTGTATCCACCTTGACCCACAGTGCATCCTCGACTGCGCTCCCGCCATAGAGTTTCACCCATAGAGCAGCCTCGCCATGGTTGTTGGTTCTCGACTGCCAGATGATACCGTCAGCATCAGTGCCGAGTTCTACCGGAACATTGCATATTGCCTTGCCGTTGCTGTCAGCAACCGCCACACGCACGACCCCGTCCGTGTTGAAGCCCCATGCGCCATTGTATTGAGAATAGTTACCTTCGTGCTGACCGCTCATCAGGTCTGACCAGTAATCCCAGTGGTCGAGGTCATTCCATTCACCCGCGGTTATCGACTCCCATTTTTTCTCATCCCTCCCATTTGACGAAGGCTCACCAGACATTGCACCGTCATAAGCGCCTTTCGGTGTATCCATCTTTGAACATCCTGCCAACATAGCCATTGCAACAATAGCAACGAACAAATGAATCCTTTTCATAGTCAATATTATTTTACAATTTTCATATTCCAATGACTCCCAATGTCACACGCACACCTTCAGGAATCTTCTCAATCTCATATTCGCCCTTCGCCACCTTCACATCCAGTCCCTCCACATACGTATCATCTTTAACTGAGAATTTTCCACTTTCCACAATATCATTCAATCTGTCGCCACCTTCCGACACATTGTTTTCGAATGGCAGCAGCAGCACAAGCTCGCCATTCGAATATGGCAACAGCAACCGCAACTGTCCGACCGATGCAAATTGTTCCACCACACCTGTCAGCACACTGCATTCGCCCAAGAACCCGTCATAGAAACTCTCGGCACGCCAATCTTCCCCTTCGACGAACACAACCGTCCTTTCCTTAATCTTTGCACGATCAAACGGCATCATCACATACCTTCCGTATGAATCCTCATAGAACCGGTACTTCCCAGCTTTGACAAAAACAGGTTCTTTCAGATTCAGGTTCTCAAGCACCTCTTTATCCCATATAACCCAATCCTGTTCTACAATGAACGCATCATCATCCTTAAAATCATCGTCAACTACAACCCATATTTCGTTATGATATATTCCCATCTCCACGACTGTCTCATCGCCCGCCTTTACAAAGTCATTTTCTATCTTGCGGACACAACGTCCCTTCTTGCGTGAAGGGCAATCGTTGCCATAGTTGGTTTTCATCTTCTCGGCGTCGTAGATCACATATTTTTTCAGTTTTGTAAAATCCTTACCAATATTAGGTCCACGTCCACCATCCATTTTTTTACAAGCCATAACTGCAACTGTCACCACGACCAATATCAGAATCTTCTTCATTGAAAATATAATTTAAACATTTCGTCATCCTTGTCAAGTTCAATCGTCTCAACCCTGCCGAAATCAATGCTGTCAAGGTTTCCTGGAAGCATGTCCAACGGCATGGGCAATATCTGCGCCTTGCAAGCCACGCCTTCGTCGCTATGGAACAATGCCAATTTCACCCTGCCCCTTGCGTCTATCACCATGCTATTCTGCATGGTGATATAGTCTGTCACGATGTCTGCATTCCTTGTCCAGAGCCTCAGTCTCGGTGTTATCTCACTCATATAATAGTCGCTTTTGCGCTCCTTTTCGACCTGTCTCTCTTTCCCGTCTCTTATCGCAAATCTCGTACACTCTATTCCCCGCTTGATAAAGAAACTATCCATCTCATCGAGATATGCGCAATCGTATGCCATCAGATAAAGGCTCACCATTGTCGTGTCCATCTTTCGCCATCTCGGAACAATCTCCGAAGCAATCTTTTCGCTCCACGGAGTTCCCTCTATAAAAGCATCATTGACAACAATGATTTTGTATTCGTGATTATCGCTGCGTATCAGTCTTCCCATCTCATCCGCCGTAACAAACGTAAGTTCGGGATATTGTATCTCTGCCTCGTCGTATTTACTGTCCGTCTCGCTCACATGTATCACTTTCCCACAGCTTGTCATCAGGAAACATGCCAACACAATGGTTTTGAACCAGCGACCTGTCTTACTGACAATTCCAGCAGCCATAGCCTTTGTGCTCTCATAGCCGAAGATTCTCGACAGGCGACCAGTCTTCTGATAGTAATAGTTGGTCGTCCAGCTCATGTTCTTCACTATCTCGTCACGACTGAGTCCCATGCACAACTGCCATATCAGCGTCAAGTCGCTCTTTGTCAACCCTTCATGTTCCTCAATCATTTCTCCGATATGTGCCTCAGCATCATCAGAAAGTCGCATCATGTCGTAATTCTTTGCATATTGCTGCATGAAGGCAACCAGCATCTTCTCCCCACGTTCCTTCTCTTGATGTTCGGCAATGCGTTTACGCCTTCTCACGTACCATACTGCCGTTATCGCCATTCCCACGACCAGCAATAGAGCCATCACACCGTATGCTATGCTTCGCCATATCCAAGTCTGTTTCTCCTCCTGAGCCACCCGCTCGCTGTTCACCAGTTCAGCATATTCGTCCATCGCCTGACTGGCATAACGTGTTGCCTCTTTCGGATTGCTCTGCATGGTGAGTTGCGCCAGATAGAACCTCACCATCCACCGTGCCTGCTGACATTCGTCAAGATGGCTGTCTGCCATTTCGAACCATGCCAGAGCCTTTTCGGTCTCACCGGCATAGTTCATCGCCATTCCCATTGCGCACTCTGCCATAACAGCCTTGCCCCACTCTCCATTTTCACGATACACGCGCTCGACAAGTGCAGTCTTCGCTGTGTCAATCTCCTCAGTCCTCCACAACTCGCACCTCCCAAATGTCTCGCCCAAACATTTATCCTTCACACCATCCAGCTCCACATCGGCATTCCGAGCTGCCACGACCTGCAGGACAGCGAAAAACATCAATAATATGAAGACAAACATTCGCCTTTTCATGCCTTAAAACTTTTGACACTGCAAAATTACGACATTATTCCTATCCACACAATACTTTTTGCCTCATCAGCACCATTATCTAACACATCCAACAACAATCATCGCTATCAATCAACGAATTGCGGTTTCATTCAAATTCAATTATCTAACATTTTTTCAACTCAAAAACCGCCGATTTCACTATTTCACTATTTTCACCACTATGTCGTCAATCCCGAAATCGTTGCCTGGCGAACCTACCTGCCGGTTGCCAAACACGAATATCAGGGGACCGTTTGTCGGCACACGGAAACCAAATTCATATTTTATCCACTCGTTTGAGCATTCGTGGTCCGTATGTCCGTACAGATAGCTGCTGAAAGGCACGGGACCTATCCTGAAGCGTGCTATCTCGGCTTCAAGTTCCGGACGGTCAAAAACCAGCAAATCGATGTCAGGTTCAAAAGGCTCCCAGTTCTTTCTCGAAAAACAATATTTCTGATACTGAGTATAAATGTTAGCCACCCAGAGAGATATCACCACAGAGTCACCGGCATGGAATCCCAAGACCCGGAACGAATAGAAAAGGTCTTTCTCCAACGACCCGTCAATCTGCAGGAAATAGCCTTTCGTATAATCGTTTGGGAACGTATGGTCGTCCTGAGCATACCATTGTGAGCGGAAAGTATTAGGGTCACCGATCCTGTCCCCATTGAAGAAAGCCTTTTTGCGTACTGAGAATGTCCCAACCTCACTACCATTCCTGTCATTGAAAATCTGCCTGTACTTGCAGCTCCTGAATGCTTTTCGCATAATGCTGTCGTCCTTCGCCTTGTTGCCACCGAAATCCTGACGATAGACCACCTGAGCATCAAGTGCCAATGAAACTGCCGTCAAAAACAATATACAAACAAATTTTCTCATAATCATTATTTTACTCGTTTTGTTGAGAACATTTTTAGCTCCGACCTGCTATAACTTGTGCATTTTGTCGAAAAACGACTTGCGTTTTGCAGCTTTTTCAGCTTTCGTAAGCGATGCAAAATTTTCATCCATAGACATTTCACACATGACTTCAGTCTTCCCAGCGCGTTCCTGTGATTCTCTTGCAAACATTCTTGCAGTTCCTGTTACGGATGCTTCCCACTGACTTGCATTGACAATATTCATGCGACTGGCAGTCTCCTGGAAGTCTGCACTTGCGCCCATGAAGTTGAAATCCCAGCCTTTCTCTCTAAGCCTACCTATAAGCTTGTAGATATCTGCCCCAGAGAATTTCATAGAAGAATTTTCATAACCATCTGTGATTATTGTCACTATGCCGATACCGTCTTCATCTGAGTCAACGACAGTTTCAAGTGGTGTCAGCGTGGTGCCAATAGCGTCAAACAAGGCAGTGCACCCTCTTGGCTTGTAGGTCTCTCTTGAAAGTTCGTTCGCCATCAGGAGGTCTGCTTTGTCGCTGATCAACTTGATGTTGTTCGGGTCATCAAACAATACTAAGGTGATCAGATGTTCCTGCATCTCCTTATTTTTCACTTGAGTCTTCTTGATTTCACCAAGCAGGTCATTGTAACCTTTGATGACATTGTCTGTCAGAAATGACATTGAACCGCTTTCGTCAATGATTACTACATTGTAAATCTTTGTTTTCATTGTTTTTTAAGTATTAGTTTATTAATAATTGAATTGAATAATCTTTTTCAGAATTCGTTGGAGTCGTTGTCTTTCAGCGACGAATAGTTTTTCAACGAGAAACGGAACATCCGTTTCTGCCGGGTCTTGTTCCTGTGGGTTCCCACCTCTGGCAATGAGCCGAAATGTATCTTTCCCACATTACACTGTTCTTCTTTGTGGCAATTGACGTAAGATAGGTTGTCTTTTGCGTCCTCCACAATCTGGGTGGTGAGCATTTTCTTGGCAAAATTGCGTCGGTCGAAACTCCTGTTCAGTATCGCTTCATAAATATGTTGCAGTTCCGACATTGAGAAAGTCTCTTCCAGCATCTGAAAGCCTACAGGCCGGAAATGGATGTCTTCTTTTAACCTTTCCAACCCTTTATTTATAATGATGTGATGGTCGAATGCCAGTTCTGGCAGGCTGTCTATCTCAAACCATCTTGCGTCCATTGCGTCATCTCCACCCTTTACATCTGATTTACGCACCAATGCGTACGACGCAACTGTCACGACTCGCCCTCTTGGGTCCCTGTCCACAGTCGAGAAACAGCCAAACTGCTGCAGATATACATTCCTGAGCGACGTCTCTTCCTCCAATTCCCTTGCCGTACACTGCTCAATTGTCTCATCCATTTTCATGAATCCGCCTGGCAAAGCCCAACTCCCTTTGTAAGGCTCTATTCCTCGCTGAATCATCAGAATTTCGAGACTCTTTCCGTTAAAGGTTAGAACCACTGCGTCAGCCGTGAGTGCCGGTCTTGGATATTCGTAACTGTACATATTCCTATTGAAAATATTTGTGTAAATTATACACTGCAAAGTTACGGACTTTTAACGAGACAGCCAAATATTTTTGTGTCTTTTTTACACAAAAATATTTAGCTTCCTATATAATTGATTAACAGAGCAATTCAAGTTTTCGCACGAAGATATTTCGGGCTGCCTCTGAAAAATCCAACCAGAAATGAGAGATTCGATATGCTATTTTACGACAAACTTACGCATACTGTTGCCAATTCTGACAAAATAGATGCCAGCCGGAACACTGAACGTCTCGTGGCTGCTCTTAACGTCAGAGCTGACAACCATTCTGCCAGTTGCGTCATAGATATTCACGATGCTGCCTGAGGCATTCCGGACTGTGATGATATTGTCGTCAGCGAACACTGTCGCTGCATCTGCCGATACATCACCTATCGCCGACGGCTCTTCGTCTTTCTCGAAATATGCAGTGAAACTCAAATGGTCGTTCACCACTACCGAGCGAACGGCTTCGGTATTGCCGTCCTGCCATTCGAGGAAATGATACCCCTCATTAGGTATAGCCTTGATGACAATGGTTGTATCTTTCGGATATGAACCTCCGCCTGCAGCAGTACCCATACTCTTGTCTGCTGAAACGACATCCACACGACATGAACCGCTCTCCACAAACACGCCACGAATCTGCCAGGAGAGGTAAATGTCGTTGTCAGTCACATAATTTGTCCAATTCTTGTTTATGTCGCTGTTTGACCATGCACCGTCGATATTGCCACGGAAAACTGAGTATGATTTAGGATAACCGGAACAAGTTGTCTCAAGGGCAATCCATAGAGGCATCGACCTGTCCACATTGACTGGCGAAGCAATACGCATTCTCACCCATGTCTCGTCCTGACTGGAATAAATGTCGAATGTGTCAGAATATACGAGCGTTGAGCTGTTGGCATTCACGCCCTGGAACACATGCAGCATATATTCGCCAGGTTCTGAAATATAGGCATCCACATCAGTAAGCGACCTTCTCTGGGCAATTGAATTTGAGTCAAGACGTATTGCCCATATTTTGGTTGACATTGACTTGCTGCCGTATGCGTTGACATTACCGTCATAACAATACCCCAACGTATCGCCATGCATCTTTTCGAAAACTGCATGGTGCGTCACATTTCCACCGTTGGCAAGAAACTGGTATGGATTGTACTGCATGTCATCGTTCCACCCGCTGAATATGTAGCCGGGATTAGCCATTGCAAGGATAGAGACTGTGTCTTCGTACGAGTTGTAAGTGCCGTCGCCCATCATGATTCCGGCATTCTGGATGTTCGGCACAAGCGTCACGGTGGTCTGCATGGCATTGCTTGTGTCTGGCTCGATGCCGATTATTGCCTTATTGCGATCGTTGTAGTGGTGAGAACCCGGGTTAAGCTGTCCTATCTGGTAATATCCGTCATTGAAACCTTTCCATCCCCAGTTAAAATACAGTTTGCCGGTATTGTCATATCCGCAGCAGATGAAACTGTGACCACCGCCATCGACTTCATCGCCTGCCGAATATTGGACAGGGCGGCCATTGTCTATCTCGTTTTTCAGCAGTGAAACCCATGCTGTATCCTCATAATCAGATAGCGATACCGAATGGAGAGTATGCATGTACTTGAAATACTCGCGATAAGCATTTTCAGCTGAAGCATAACCCAATTTGCCTTTGCCTATTGTTGACGCACTGCTGGCGGTCAAGCCGTATTCCATCTCAACGGCAATGCCGCAACGTCTGCAGAGCAATGCAACAGCATTGACGGCACTTGCCGTTGAATAGGCATTTACCAGATTTGGCATTGCAGCATAGTCGAACACAGTGTCAGCAAAGTCGGCACTCTGTGTCCCATAGAGAGGATCTTCGTACGTGTTACTGCCTATGCCACGCTGAGGGTGTTCCCAATATTTCATTATCTGAGCCATGGCTGTAGCCACGCAGCCTGTCACTGCGTGTTTGCCGGTAGCAGTATCTTCGGGACACTGGTTGTTGAAGTATGGATTCTGCGCCCATGTGGTGGTCAGCAGGTTGGCGGTGTTATAGGATGAATTTGCCGATGGTGCCAGCTGTGGCTGATGTATCATATTCGCAAGACGCGACCACTCGTTGACTATTGTCGGATTGGTCTCAAAATCGTTTTCTATGTTCCACTCTATCTGGCGGTCGTACTCCTCAAACCAGAATCTTGTACTCGGTGCCATATCGTCAAGGTTCATAGGATTGACAGTCGAATAGCCTAATATCGGCAGCACGCAATCGTCAGCCGGCATAATCACAAAACCGTTTCCCTCAGCACATTGATAGATACGCAAGTGCCTGAAATCATTGTTTTCCATAAGTCGCAGATTGCCTTTCCCGCCATGTTCATGGAAAAAGAAGTCGGCTATTTGTCCTGTGGTCTCTTCGCTCACAGGTGCAGCCATCAGCACAACTGCAAGCATCAACATTGCAATAGAGAGTAAATGTCTTTTCATTTTCAATGTGTTATTAAATCAAATTGCAAAGGTACATAATATTTTTGACTTCTGAAATAAAATCAGGAAATAAATTATCGGCAGGATTCTGATTGAGATAATTGAAATAATTGATACAAACGAGGATATGTCAGACACTTCGCATATTTCGACCTTATAAGCAACCTTTCTTGTCTCATCATCACCAAAATCCGAAGGTAATTCTTGTCCAGAAACTGGCAAACCATTATAACAAGTAGAAATCAGCTTTTTAAACCAAAGGCACTAAAATTTAGAGCAAAGTATTTGAAAACCAACTCTATTCCGGAGAGATTGCCGATGCTTTTCTGTCTCCGCTGAGGGACGTTTTCGGGGCTGCTGCAGGATGTTAAAACGAGTATGCTGAAAAGGATAAAAAAACCAAGGCGAACAATGCTTGAACATAAGCACAATCCGCCTTTTTGCGTTGTCTATTTCTCTATGTGTTAAAGAGTTGGAATTACATGTCGAAATTTGCCCCGTCCGTTAAGTTTTGTTAACCTTGATAAAATTGACATGCTTAGTGATATTTTGTTTTTGTGGTTCATCGTGGGTGTTGTTTGTTGAGTTTTCGTAATTGCGCTGCAAAGCTCGTGCAAACGAGAGCAGAAGCCAAATTTATTTGGATTATGCCGAGTGCAGCCGAGGTTCGCACAGCAAAGGTACGAATTTTTTTTTGAATCGAGCAAGTACTTTCTGACCAATTTTTTACGCTCTCTTGTAACTTATTGATTTTCAGTATTGAAATTTTTTCTATCTCAGTTGTCT
>JAKSNT010000036.1 GCA_024399575.1 Paludibacteraceae bacterium | reverse complement strand
AAAAAATACAAAGAAAGAGGTGATTTGTCGGATTATATTTGTACCTTTGCAGACCGAAAATTTTCAAAGATATGAAACTGATTAAATCGTTCAAGGTCACTCCTGCCGATACCGCCCGCCAGATAGGGTCGGGAACCCTGCGAGTGCTGGCTACCCCAAAGGTCGCCGCTTGGTTCGAGGGCATGGCAACCGAACTGGCAGCCAATGCAATAGCAAACACCGAAGAGACTTCGGTAGGCACCAACATCAACCTCGACCACCTGAAGAAATCGCTCGTCGGCGAGACTATTACCTGCGAAGTCACGCTAACTGCACGCGAAGGGAACAAAATGACATTCACGGCTGAAGCGTTCAACGAAAAGCGCGAACTCATCGCTCATGCCACTCACACACGTTTCGTGGTGAATATCGAACGTTTTATGAAATAGTTTTTCAAAATCCTACTGACACCTTCAGGTTGACCATGAATCCTGACAGATAGTTGGGAACGGCATATTGCGTCTCATAGACATCCGTCACCCAGTAGTATGAATTTACATTCTTGATATTGAACAGGTTCAGGAGTTCGAGCGTTATCCACCAGTTATCGACTGGCTGGTTCTGCTTCATCCATTTCTCACGTCCTTTGATGAACCCTCGCGAAGCACCAAGATCGACCCTGTTGTATGCCTTTGAACGATATACCGCCTCGTAACGCTCGGAATGCGGTGCACCGAAAGGCAATCCGTCAGACCATACAAACTTGAGATAGACTTTATATTCCGGATGGTTAGGGATATAGTCCTGAAAGAAAACCGATATGTTGTACCGCTGCTCGTTCGGACGTGATATATAACCAGGTTCGACCTCGCCAAGATACCTCCCGGTATTGGAATACACCGGATAATGATCGCCAATTATGTTCTCCTTCACGTTCATCCACGAGAATGAAATCCAGGAATCAGTTCCCGGCACGAACTCACCGAAGAGTTTTATATCAACACCTGTCGCATATGCCACGGCATCGTTAATCCCTGAATATCTGATTTTCAAGTTGTCAACATAATACGACACGACCCTGTCTGCCGGTTTGTAATATGCCTCTAACGTGAGTTTGAACGGACGACGCCACAGACGGAAATTATAGTCAAAACCCAACACTGCATGAACCGTCCGCTGCGCTTTTATGTCACGATTCAGCACGACCTGATTATTGCCGTATGCGTCTTTCTGCTCCATCCGCAACTCCTTGTAGAACGGTGCCTGATAATACAATCCTCCAGCTATCCTGAAATCGAAATCAGCCTTTTCCCAATCAGGAGTAAATGTGACCGAACCACGAGGCGACACTAAAAATTCCTTGTTGAACGACCAATAATTGCCGCGAACACCCAATGCGAAATTCCATATTCCGTGATTGGAAAAAAGTTTATAACTGTCTTGCAGATAAAGCTGGAGCCTATGTGTCTTCAAATCGACATTCGAATACAGATTATACAAAACATCCAGTCCATCACCATAATGCGGCAAGGAATATCCAGCCGAATCACGTGCCTCGTACTCCGATATACGGTCGAGCACCATCTCGTACTGATAGCTTAGTCCCCACTGAAGACGATTGTCGTTTTTCTTCCATTCGCCCGTCATCCCAACATTTACCACAGTAGCACTCAGGCGGTTGCGGGCATGTTCATGAAAAGAACCTATACCTACGTTCATCTCGTTGTCGCCTTCAGTACTGCCGAGTGCCACCTCCGACAGCGAATATTCTCCAGTGATATCGTATGTCTCTTTCTCGTTAGTCGTGAAAGCGCTGGCGTTGAACCCAAGTTTAACTTCTTGATTTGGCTTATATTGCAACCCCACAGCGCCAAAATATGTTCTGAACACATCAAATTCCGAACCAGTGAAATTAACCTTGAACGAGTGGGCATCCGACATGGTACCGAATGTGGTATTCCTCGATTTAGGCACAAACTTATAATAGTTCTGAGAAATATTACCGAGAAACGAAAGTTCAAGTCCCTTTGCAAGATTCCATGTCATGAATGTCTGATAGTCAAAATAATACGGAGCATACTCGCCCTTAGTATCCATCGTGCCGAGCACTGTCTGCACAGTCTTGAACCTGAGCCCATGCATCTGGGTAAAATTCTTGCCCTGTGCCCCGACAAAAGCAGTTGCTCCCTGGAGCGATGCCGATATATTAGCCTCGAATTTCTTCGGTTTACGGTATGTCACATCAAGTACCGAAGCTGATTTATCGCCATAAGTTGCGTCAAAGCCTCCACTCGAAAAGGCTACTGACCCAACCATATCTTCGTTTATAATGCTCATACCTTCCTGCTCGCCGGAACGTATCAGCAATGGGCGATACACCTCTATCCCATTGATATATACTATATTCTCATCATAGTTACCTCCACGGACAGAGTATTGCGAGCTCAACTCGTTTGTCGAACTGACACCAGGCATCATAGTTAGCATTCCTTCGACCGCTCCACCCATCGAGCTCGGCAAACCCTTCAGATTCTCGACCTTTATATTCTGCATTACACCCATCTGCCTCTCGACAGAGCGCACCTCAACCTCATCAATCATAGCCGTATCCACGACGAGCATAACGCTCAGATTGTAAGCACTTTCATCGCCAGTCCTGAACGAACGGTAGATTGTCTTATAGCCTACATACGAGAATTTCAGGAAAACACTGTCAGCTCTCGGCACAGAGACTTCGTAGAACCCTTTCTCGTTGGTCACCGCACCTCCGAAATCGCCCTTCGAATTTTTCATCTGCACAGTTGCCGACTCGACTGCACGCTGCTTCTCGTCAAGCACATAACCCCTGACATATATCGTCCGTTGCCCAATCGCAGGTTCTGCAACCAGCAATAGGGAAAATGCCAAAATCAATATCGTTAGGGTTCTACGCATAAGTATTATATAACAACGAGTCTTGCAAATTTCAACACCAAAGTCTTCTCTCCGCAACTGTCGAACTGAATCTTCGCACGTGCATTGTCGCCATCGCCATAGAGAGAAAGCACCGTACCCTCGCCAAACTTGGAATGCACCACACGCACCCCTTCACGAATATCACCTATCGCACTCACTCTTACAACAGGAGCTGCCTTGACAGTTCCCGATTTCGCCACACCTCCCCGCCGGACGACAAGTTGCCGTGGCAACTGGAGATATTTCTCATCAATATCCTCAATGAAACGGCTTGGCTTGGAATACATGCTCTGCCCATTGATGAAACGACTCTGTGCGTACGACATCATGCACCCAACCTTAGCACGCGTGATGGCAACATACAGCAAACGCCTCTCCTCCTCAATCTCGTCAGGCATCTGCGACATCATGCTCGGCAAAAGGTTTTCCTCGACACCTACTATGAAAACGTATTCGAACTCAAGTCCCTTAGCAGCATGCATAGTCATGAGCGAGACAGAGTCCATAGCCTCCTTTGCACTGTCGTCCATGTCAGTAACCAGAGCCACCTCGCTGAGGAATGACTCAAGCGATATGTCGGTCTCGCCTTCGTTCACCTTCTTGTCGCAGAACTCGTGCACAGAAGATACAAACTCGTCAAGATTTTCCTTCCTCGAAATACCTTCCACACTCAGGTCGCGCGCAGCATCATCCATAAGTCCACTCTCAAGCATAACCTTCTCGACCAACGTATATGCATCGTCGCTGGCTGCATAGTCCGAAAAACGTTTTATCATCTCGGCGAAGTCAGCAACCTTCTTCTGCGTTCCCTTGTTCATCTCTGCACCGAAATCCGAAGGAGAACGCATTATTTCAAAGATATCGGTAGTTATGTTTCTTTCCTTTACGCTGAGGATTTTTCCGACAGTTGTCGCTCCTATACCTCTTGTAGGCACATTTACGACACGTTTGAAAGCCTCAATATCTTCGTGATTTACAGAGAGACGGAGATATGCTATTATGTCTTTTATCTCCTTGCGCTGATAGAACGACAATCCTCCATAAATCTTATAAGGTATCATTTTCTGTCGGAAACAATCTTCCAAGACACGGCTTTGCGCATTGGTTCTGTACAGAACAGCCATATCCTGATACGAGGCATAATGGCCAGCTATTATCTTCTCCACTTCGTCCGCCACACTCCTCGCCTCGCCCCAGTCATCGACATTCTCGACGACTCGTATCTTGCCACCCTCTGCAAGACGGCTAAATACATTTTTCTTTATCTGCCTGCGATTATGAGCGATGAGTGAATTTGCTGCGTTGACGATTGTCTGAGTTGAGCGGTAGTTCTGCTCAAGCTTGAACACCTGGCAATTGTCAAAACGATTCCTGAACGACAGTATATTCTCAATCTCAGCACCACGAAACGAATAGATGCTCTGCGCATCATCTCCCACGACACAGACATTCCCATATTTTCTGGCAAGCATCATGACAATCTGGTGCTGTACGGCATTAGTATCCTGATACTCATCAACCAAAATATATTGGAAACGGTTCTGGTATTTCTCCAATATCTCAGGATGCTGCACGAATAGGACTGCTGTACGCATCAACAGGTCGTCGAAATCCATGGCATTCGATTGTTCAAGTTTCTGCTGATAACGTACGTATATCTGACAGATTGACTCCATGTTATGGCGACTGTCTTCCTTCCGCAACTCACGATTTGCACGATATTCTTCAGCCGTTATCAGACAGTTTTTGGCACTTGATATTCTATTCTGTACGGCACCTGCCTTATAAACCTTTTCGTCAAGACCCAACTCCTTGATTACACTTTTCACAAGCGACTTAGAATCCGCTGCATCGTATATCGTGTATTGGGGTGAATAGCCTATTGCTGCCGCCTCAATTCTCAGTATGCGTGAAAAAATGGAGTGGAACGTGCCCATCCATATCGGACGACTCAGTCCCACTCCCACTACTTTCGTTATACGGTCGCGCATCTCCTTCGCCGCTTTGTTGGTGAATGTCAACGCCATAATGCTGTCCGCAGGTATTCCCTGCTCAATCATGTAAGCAATCTTGTACGTCAACACCCTCGTTTTCCCTGAACCAGCACCTGCCACAATCACCGAGGCTCCGTCTATATGTTCGACTGCCTCCAGCTGAGAAGGATTCAACAACTCTGCATAATCCATCAGAACTCACAGTTATTTGGTGTACGAGGGAAAGGTATCACATCCCTGATGTTCTGCATTCCTGTCACAAACAGCATGAGACGCTCGAAGCCCAATCCGAAACCACTATGAGGCACTGTGCCGAAGCGTCTGGTATCAAGATACCACCAGATATCCTTGTCTGGGACACCCATATCTTTCGCACGCTGAGCCAGTTTGCCATAATTCTCCTCACGCTCGGAGCCTCCGATTATCTCGCCAATCTTTGGGAAAAGCACATCCATTGCCCTCACTGTCTTGCCATCATCGTTCTGCTTCATATAGAACGACTTAATCTCCTTTGGATAATCAATCAGAATCACTGGACGCTTGAAATACTCCTCGACGAGATAACGCTCGTGTTCCGACTGGAGGTCAGTACCCCAATCAATTGGGAATTCAAATTTATGTCCATTCTTGATAGCTTCTTTCAGGATTTCTATACCTTCGGTGTATGTCAGACGCTTGAAGTCATTGTCAACCACGAATTTCAGACGTTCGATAAGGTCATTGTCGTACATCTTGGCAAGGAACTCAATATCGTCGGTACATTTCTCCAATGCCCATCTCACACAATATTGTATAAAATCCTGTGCCAACGTCATATTGTCTTCCAACTCGTTGAATGCTACTTCCGGTTCAATCATCCAGAACTCGGCAAGGTGACGAGGAGTATTTGAATTCTCAGCCCTGAATGTAGGACCGAATGTGTAAATCTTGCCTAAAGAAGTTGCTGCCAACTCTCCTTCCAACTGTCCAGAAACGGTCAGAGAAACAGATTTGCCGAAGAAATCGTCGCTGTAATCAATCTTGCCAGCATCATCTTTCTTGAGATTATAAAGGTTCTTTGTCGTAACCTGAAACATCTGACCAGCACCTTCGCAGTCAGAACCTGTAATCAATGGAGTATGGAAATAGAAATACCCACGTTCATGGAAATAAGTATGTATAGCCATCGCCATGTTGTGACGCACTCTGAAAACAGCACCAAACGTGTTTGTCCTGAGACGCAAATGCGCTATCTCGCGCAAATATTCCAAAGTATGTCCTTTCTTCTGCAATGGATAAGTATCGACATCTGCCGTTCCATAGACCAATATTTCATCTGCCTGAATCTCGACAGTCTGACCCTTACCCATAGACTGCACCAATGTTCCGTTCACCGACAGACTCGCACCTGTAGTTATTGTTTTGAGTGTTTCTTCGTTGAATTTTGCTATATCAACGACAATCTGCACATTATTTATTGTAGAGCCATCGTTCAAGGCAATAAAATTCACATTCTTGTTTCCACGGCGGGTTCTGACCCATCCTTTCACATTGACTTTCTGACCATAATCCGTTCTCTTAAGCAAATCGACTATTACGGTTCTTTCTATCTTTTCCATATCACTTGTTAATTAATGTCTATACCTCTTGCTTTTTATAAGAAAGGGGGCATTTTCGCCCCCTTTCTGTTTATTCCACCCAATTAGAAGGGCATTATTTTTTATTTGTGATACAACTCACGACCGTGTTCATTACCACCAACAGCGCTCATCACACAACGGAAACCAATGTTGTTTGCGCTTCTTGACTCGTCGAGGTAACGACGTTGCGATGGGTTCAGCCACATTGCACGGTCGTTCCAGCCACCACCTTTATATACTCTGTTTGTATTGGTAATCATATTAGCCTTCTCGAGTGGAGATGCATCAAAATATACCAGAACTGAATCCTGCACTGCCGACTCCCTGTCACCATCCTGGAAATCACGATAGTCACCGCCATTCTTTGTGATGCCGCGCTCAGATATCAACACCTTTCTCATAGAATCCCTGTCAATAGGGTTCAGGTACGAGAAATGCTTGTCAAGCATTCTGTCTGCATATATCGAATCTGACTCAAACTCATTACCACGATATGAATTGACATCATCCTGACTTGAAGTTACTGAACGATATACATCCTTAACCCATTCGTTTACATTACCAGCCATATTATACAGACCGAAACTATTTGGCAAGAAGAAATGAACAGGTACAGTCAATGTATTATTAATCTGAATTCCGATAGGGTCACCTCTCCCTCGCATGAAGTTAGCATAGAACTGACCTCTGGTCTTCTTGTCATTCAACGAGCGCAACTGGTCGCCCTTCCAAGGATAAGTATTCATTTCCTGATAAATACCATCTGCCGTCATTACTCCAGCTGCAGCATATTCCCATTCCATTTCCGTTGGAAGTCTAACTTCAGAGTCATAAAGAGCGCCGTCCAATGCAACCTTCCATTCATCTGGATCAACAACTCCATCACCATTCGAATCGTACGCATAATTCACATCCCAGTCAAAATCAGATCCGGCAATTTCAATTTCTGCATCTTCATAACCATATATGGTAGCCTCAGTCTGTGCTAACTCATTGGCCTTTTCAATCAGATCCTCTATTTCGTTGATGAACACGTCGCTATTTACGTATGCCACATAATCACGAGCACGCTTTGTCGAGAAAACGTACTTATAAGCTGAATCAGGATTAGAATGCTCCATCAACTGAACATTGCACAATTCCAACGGTTTGTATGGTATGATTCCTCGCGAAATCAGCTCATTCTCGTTTATACGATCCGTACGCCACTCGCAATAATCAGTTGCCTGTTTCCAAGACACTCCAACTACTGGATAGAATGCGTACGCCACATGAGTGTAATAATTCTCAACGTATGGCTCGTTGTACGACATCTCACTACGCCATACAGTCTCGTCTGGTAACGCTTTCACAATCTTTGCAGGAACGTGTTTCCAAACTATTGACAGCCATTTTACATACTCTCTCCAGTTCAGGTTAGTAACCTCAAACTCATCCATATAGAAACCAGATGCTGCCACCCTTTTCTTAGCATTGTTCTGGTTCATAGACAACATTTCAGAATTCTGTCCTCTTACCGATGTTGCCTGCTGTATGTAGATCATTCCATTAGGACATTTGCCGTGATACTGCGTATTCACGTTGAAAAAACCACGGTTTGGCCTATTATACTGCCATCCGGTCTTCTCTGACTGAGTGTATATGGAATTCTGATTGCACGACGTAAATACCATCGACATCAATGCAATTCCCAACACCAAAACTTTTGAAATTGTTCTCATATTGTTAATTATTACTATTTTACATCTTCACGTAACAACATACGCTAAACCGCCACAAAGTTACACATAAATATTGAATTACAATCACTTTTTCCCATTTTTTTTTGGTTGAATAAAAAAATCATCATTTCAACTTTGTTTTCATATCGCAATTCAAAAAAAACACTATCTTTGCGTTGCGTTACAATCTTCATTCATACGTTATGTAAAAAATTACATTTCAAAGATTTAGATAGTTGGCAACCATTTTAGTCACTTCATCCAATTATGAAAAATATAGTTATTGACGGACAAATCATTGATCTCTCATCACCTTCGGTCATGGCAGTAATAAACGCCACTCCCGACTCTTTTTACAATGAATCTTGCGCTGAAACACCAGAAATCCTCATACGGAACATCGAATTTGCCTTACAGAATGGAGCTTCGTTCATTGACCTTGGAGCATGTTCCACACGTCCTGGCTCGACACCTGTTTCAGCCTCAGAGGAACTAAACCGTGTTTCTAACGCTCTCCGTCTTATTCGCAATCATTTCGGCAACATACCAATTTCAATTGACACTTTCCGCTCTTCGGTTGCAGAGACAGCAGTCAAGGATTTCAATTGCGCAATCATCAACGACATTTCCGCTTTTTCGTCCGACGACAAAATGCTTGACACCATAGTTTCGTTCCAACGTCCATACATCCTCGGACATTATCCAGAAGAGGCCGTTTCTGAAGATACACCTGACGACATTTTCATTGCATCAGTCCTGAAATTCTTTTCAGAAAAGATAGAGATCCTACGCAACCGGGGATTCAACAGCGATATTATCATCGACCCGAACTTCGGATTCAAGAAAACTCTCCACCAGAATTATGTCATGCTTCGCAATCTCGGTGTGTTAAAATGTTTCGGGCTACCGATTCTTGCAGGTCTATCCCGTAAATCAATGATATACAAAGTTCTCGACACGACGCCTGAAAATGCATTGAACGGCACCACCATCCTGAATACCGTAGCCGTCATGAATGGAGCCGACATTCTTCGGGTTCACGATCCTCTCGAAGCATCGCAGATTTGTAAACTTCTATCATTATGAATATTTCAATTATCCAACAAGAAATCATTTGGGGCGACAAAGCCGCCAATCTCCGCACTTCCGGCAATAATGTCAAATCCCTGTACGGCAAGACCGACCTCGTCGTACTACCCGAAATGTTCTCTACTGGGTTCTCGGTTGACCATCCAGAACAAGCAGAATCCACTGAAGGCGAAGCTATTTCGCTCATTAAACAATGGTCTCGCGAAGGCAACTTTGCAATTGCATCATCATTTATGGCTGCTGAAAACGGCAAATCGTACAATCGCGGTTTTTTCTGCTGTCCAGATGGCACAATCCAATTTGCCGACAAACGCCACCTTTTCATTGGTGACGAACAGAAATACTTTGCAGCCGGCGACAAGTTGCTTGACATCACATTCCGTGGGGTGCGTTTCCGTCTTTTAATCTGTTTTGACTTGAGATTTCCCGTGTGGAGTCGCAACAAATCAGGAAACGACTACGATGTACTGATATATACAGCCAACTGGCCTAAAGCCCGCATTGATGCCTGGGACGCCCTGACTATTGCCCGGGCAATAGAAAACCAAGCATACGTAGCTGCTGTAAATGCCGTCGGCACAGATTCATACAAGATAGAACACAATGGACATTCTGCGATAATCGATCCTCGCGGAAAGCATCTCACAGAGCCAATTCCTGATTTCGAACCTGGCATTCGGTCAATCGACATTGACTATGAAATGTTGCAACACGTCCGCACACGTTTCCCATTCTCTCGGTCAAACGATGATTTCAACATAAACGTATAAAAAAAAGGAACCGATTTATTTCGGTTCCTTTTTTATTCTGTCTATTCCTTAAGTTCAAGCCATCTTGTTGACGCCAATAGCCAATTTAGACTTCAAATTAGCTGCCTTGTTTCTATGAATGATACCACGCTTAGCAAGACGATCCAACATTGAAGTAACTTTTGGAAGCAAAGCTGTAGCTTCAGCCTTGTCATTGCACATACGAAGCTTCTTAACCGCACTACGAGTTACTCTAGCATAAAAACGATTGTGCAGACGACGCTTTTCTGTCTCACGAATACGCTTAATTGATGATTTGTGATTTGCCATCTTAATTAACCATTTAAACCTCCGTTTCCCGAGAGGAAAGAGAAACGAAAAATCAAACTAAATTGTTTTTTGGTACTAACAATAAACGAGTAGCCTATGGCAGAATCGAACTGCCCTTTCAAGAATGAAAATCTTGCGTCCTAACCGATAGACGAATAGGCCATTTCCTCCTCACTTTTGCGACTGCAAAGGTACGACTTTTTCCGTCAGCCGCCAAATATTTCAACAACTTTTTTATAGTTTTTATCTAACTATTGAAAATCAACTACTTATTTCTTCATTGTTATCTCTTTTCGTCCAATAATATGCCCATCTACAAACAATTCAAACGAATATTCACCCTTAGTCAGCGTTTCGGTTACCGTATAATACATGCAATCCTGCATCTCCTTACCCGAATATTCGAAGTTCTTCTTTGCGGAATATAATATCTTTTTATTCTCAAATTCAAACTTGTCAGTATCCGCTTTATACAGAATCTGACCGTCCGGCTTGGTTATCCTGAGATATGCCGTCTTGTTTCCAGACTTGGCAGTATTGTTCTTCAAGATAGAATACGACACCTTGATTACTGCCACTTTTTTTACATAATGCGCCGTTCCACCCCTCTTGGTCTGCATATCGACCAGAATATCACGTGCTTCGAGTTGCGATGCTATCGCCACCTGTCCTTGCAGCACTTCCTTTTCCTCAGTCAAGGTCTGGACTTCAGATGTTGCAGCCTCATATTTGGTTCCAAGTTCAGCATTCTTTTCTGCAAGCACTTGATTCTCGCGCGACAGTGAATCAACCTGCGCTACATAATATGCCAGCACCTTTCTCACTGATGCCAATTCCGATTTCAACTGTGAAATCTTTCTGGCATTTGTTGCCTTCACCGTTCTAAGTTCTTCCATAAGGTCCTGTATCCTACGTTGTTCCTTATTGATAGCCTGCAACAGCGAATCATTATTCACCTTATACGAGATACCTTCTATCTCAATCGCAACGTCCTCATATTCCTGAACGAGCTGTTCTTTTTCATATTCCATCTGTTCGGTCATCTCTGCCATCTCCTCATCTTTCTCAGCAATCTTTCTCGACTGCATGAAGACAATGACTGCCAATGCGACAATTACCACTGCCGCCACCGATGCAAATATCAATATTTTTCCTTTTGATTCCATATTATTAAACAATATATTCATCTGCCGGTTTGCCGAATCTGACAAGCTCACGCACTAACGACGAGGAGACATGAGCCTTATCATCATTGGCAAACAAAAGCACAGTTTCCAATCCGCCTAAACGTTTATTTATCTCTGCCATATTCCTTTCATATTCGAAATCTACAGCATTGCGCACTCCTTTAATTATATAATGTGTATTATATCGTTTTGCCAAATCGATTGTCAGTCCCTGATATGAAGTCACTTCCACACGATCATCACCAGCATACGCACGTCTGACTCGTTCCTCCCGCTCCTCAATTGGCATGAATGGTTTTTTCTGCATATTCACTCCAAAAGCAATAACCACCTTGTCGAAAATAGTCAATGCTCTATCAACCACGTCCTTATGCCCAACTGTAAATGGGTCGAACGAGCCAGTAAATATTGCAATTTTCATAACTTGGCTATTCTTTTTATTTCGTCCATTATTGCATGTGCAAAGTTCTGCGCCTGCTCCATGGTCGCTGCCTCCGAATAGACACGGATGATTGGTTCGGTGTTCGATTTCCTCAAATGAACCCAACCCTGAGGGAAGTCTATCTTGACTCCGTCAATATCGGTAATCTTGAATTGTTTGTAACAACCTTTGATTACTGCGAATATGCCGTCAGTATCCATTCCCGGCTTGAGTTCAATCCTGTTTTTCGAAATACAATAGTTTGGATATGAAGCTCTGAGTTCAGAAACCTTTTTGCCACTCTTTGCGAGGTTTGTCAGGAACAATGCTATTCCAACCAGTGCATCTCGTCCATAGTGACATTCTGGATATATAACACCGCCATTCCCCTCACCTCCGATGACTGCATTAGTAGCTTTCATCTTCTCAACGACATTCACCTCACCGACAGCAGCAGCATTGTATTCACCACCACGATTGCGAGTCACATCAGCCAATGCCCTTGTCGAGCTGAGATTTGACACAGTATTTCCAGGTGTATTCTGCAACACATAATCAGCAACCGAAACCAAGGTATATTCCTCACCGAACATCTCGCCAGTCTCCTGAATGAGTGCAAGTCTGTCAACATCAGGGTCAACGACGAAACCTACGTCAGCCTTGTTTTTCCTGATATGCTCAGCTATCTCAGTCAGGTGTTCCGGCAATGGTTCGGGATTATGTGCAAATCGTCCTGTAGGCTCGCAGTTCAGACACTCCACCTGACTCACTCCCAACGCCTTAAGCAATGCAGGTATTGCTATTCCGCCCACCGAATTGACACAATCAATAGCCACCTTGAAATTTGCCTTACGTATTGCCTCGACATCTACAAGTTTCAGTTTCAGCACAGCCTCAATATGTTTCTGGATATAATCATTTTTCTCCTCACATACACCGAGTTCATCGACCTCGGTATAGATTACATCGTTCTTTTCGCTCATATCAAGCATCTCCTCACCCTCTTTCTTGCTAAGGAACTCACCTCTCTCGTTCAGCAGTTTCAATGCATTCCAATGTTTTGGATTATGGCTTGCCGTGATTATGATTCCACCATCCGCATTCTCCATCGTCACTGCGAGTTCCGTAGTTGGAGTAGTTGCCAGACCAATATTCACAACGTCACATCCACACCCCATCAATGTACCAATCACTATTCGGCTGACCATCGGACCAGACAAACGAGCGTCACGTCCCACCACGACCTTACATTTATCCCTGCCTCTGTATTTTTTCAACCAAAACGCATAACCCGTAGTGAATTTCACAATATCCACTGGCGAAAGTCCATCGCCTATAGGACCACCTATTGTGCCCCTGATTCCTGAGATTGATTTTACTAATGACATATTTTGTTCTTATTAATTTTTCATTTAGGCAGAACTTTTATCTGCATTTCATAGACATACGGAATGACCTGAGAATCGTCGAACCCCTGTTTCGAAGGCACAATAATTCGTGCATGTGCGCCCGACCTTTTCATCAACTCGAATGCCTTGTTCCAGCCCTTGCACGAATTTGTCAGACTTCCATAGACTATTTCGTTTGGATATGGTCTGTCCTGAGTCGTCCAATAGTCCTCGACAATCGCATTCTCGTCCAACGTGCTGCAACGGTATCTGAGCACGATGACATCTCCATTCTGCATATCCTCACCTGTTCCCTTCTCCACTAATTGATAATATATACCCTCTTCGAAATGATACATCTCGTTGTTTTCGAATAACGAATCCTCTGGAAATTCAGACAATAATACTATGTTATTTCGCTTCAGCCATTGGTCAATGAGCCTTTCTTCCGCTTCAAGTTGCTTGGAATATGACGTGGACTGTTCGCAACCGCACAATAAAAGCACAAAAAAAACGGCATACAACAAACGAATTATCAATCTTTTATACATATAATAAAAATTATTTTACCAAATTATGCAATATATCACAAAAAATTACTACCTTTGCACTCCGAAACGAACGGTCATAATGGTTTCGTAGCTCAGCTGGATAGAGCAACAGCCTTCTAAGCTGTGGGCCGCGGGTTCGAATCCCGCCGGAATCACCACTTAAAGCCTCTTTGAAAAGAGGCTTTTTGTTTTCCTCTTGAAAAACGCTGCAAAGTTAATAAAAAAAATCGGATAATGCACCTCCATATCAAAAAAAATTATTAACTTTGCAGCATGATTTTTGTATGCTATCATCGCCTCGCCTTTCTCGGTCTCTTTAACCCATATTTATAGATGTACTGCAACCTATGAGCCATCAATTGAATACAGACGAAGAAGAACATTTCCATCTCAGTGGAATGTTCCGTAATTATTTTCTCGACTACGCCTCATACACCAATCTTGACCGTGCCATTCCTCATCTCGACGACGGGTTAAAACCAGTTCAGCGTCGCGTACTGCACGCAATGCGCGAGAAAGAAGACGGCCGCTACAATAAGGTTGCAAATATTGTCGGGCATACCATGCAATATCATCCTCATGGCGATGCCTCTATCACAGATGCTCTCGTCAATCTCGGTCAGAAAAACCTTCTTATCGACACTCAGGGGAACTGGGGAAATATCCTCACTGGCGATGATGCAGCTGCCGCCCGTTACATCGAGGCTCGCCTTTCGAAATTTGCCCTTGAAGCTGTATTCAACCCGAAAACCACTGAATGGAAGCCCTCCTACGATGGTCGCAACAAAGAGCCAATTTCGTTGCCTGTCAAATTTCCGCTCCTCCTCGCCCAAGGTTCCGAGGGTATTGGTACTGGTCTGAACACCAAAATTCTTCCTCATAATTTCTCGGAATTATGCGATGCCTCTATAGCCTGTCTCAAAGACGAACCTTTCCAGGTTTTCCCTGACTTTCCAACAGGAGGAATGCTGGATGTATCGAAATACGACGACGGCCGCCGTGGTGGTAGGCTGACCATTCGCGCTCGCATTGAAAAGATTGACAACAAGACACTTAAAATAATCGAAGTCCCTTACGGAATCACCACCGACGACCTCATAGACTCAATTGTCAAAGCAAAGGAAAAAGGCAAACTGAACATCCGCAAGGTCGATGACCTTACCGCCGAACATGTCGAAGTGGTTGTATCGCTCGAACCTAAAACCTCATCTGACAAAGCCATCGATGCTCTCTACGCATTTTCGAAATGTCAAGTCAGCTACTCGCCCAATTGCTGCGTAGTTGACAATCATCGTCCAGAGTTTCTATCGGTGAGCGATGTGCTTCGCCGTAATACCGAACGCACAAAAGAGCTTCTCCGTCGCGAACTTGAAATATCCCGAGACGAACTGATTGACCAACTTCAACTTTCGTCACTTGAACGCTGGTTCATATTCGAGGAACGCGTCTATAAGGACAAGGAATTCGAAAATGCGAAATCGAACGAAATAGCAATAGCTCATATCTCGAAACGCCTAAAGCCTTTCCTCAAGCAGTTCGTCCGCGAAATCCGTCAGGAAGACATTGAGCACCTTCTCGAACTACGTATGCGCCGGATAATCCGTTTCAACGTTGACGAGAATGACGAGAAAATACGCCAGTTGCAGGAAAGAATCAAAGAAATTGAGAACAACCTCGCACATCTCGTTGATTATGCCATCAACTGGTTCATCCATCTGAAAGAAAAATATGCTTCACTCTATCCACGCCGCACCGAACTCCGCAATTTCGAAACAATCCAGGCAGCCAAGGTTGCCGAAGCAAATGAACGGCTATATATCAACCGTACAGATGGATTCATAGGCATTGGACTCAAAAAAGACGACAACAACGAATTCGTATGCAATTGCTCAGACATTGACGATATCATACTTTTCTACCGTGATGGCAGATACAAAATCGTTCGCGTCGCTGACAAGATTTTCGTAGGCAAGGATATCATCCATATAGCAGTTTTTGTCCGCAACGACCAACGTACAATATACAATGTGTGCTATCGTGATGGGAAAGGCGGCAAAACCTACATAAAACGTTTTGCCGTGACTGGCGTCATCCGAGACAAGGAGTACAACCTCACTCAGGGCAAAGAAGGTTCGCTTGTCCGCTATTTTACAGCGAACCCTAATGGCGAAGCAGAAATAATCCGCGTCAAACTCAAATCAAACGTCAGCAAACTGCGTGTCCTTGCCTTCGACAAGGATTTCTCGGAAATTGCCATCAAAGGCAAAGATTCCATAGGCAATATACTTGCCAAATACGAGGTGGCAAGCATTGAACTGAAACAAGAAGGCGTCTCAACCCTCGGTGGAACAGACATATTCTTTGACCCTGACATTCTCCGTCTGAACACCGACCGCCACGGCATATACCTTGGAAACTTCGAAGGTGACGACCAGATTCTCGCAATCTATAAAAACGGAGAATACGAAATCACCTCGTTCGACCTCAACAATCACTATTCAGACGACATTGAACGCATCGAGAAATTCGAAGCTGACAAGATATGGACGGCTGCTCTCTTTGATGGCGACCAAGGTTTTGTCTATCTCAAGCGTTTCCCTCTCGAACAAGTCAAATGCCGCACATCCTTCCTTGCCACCGAGGCTGAAAGCCAGCTCTTTCTGCTCACCGACACTCCATACCCGCATCTTCGCATCAATCTCGACCAATCCGACAAGCCTCGCGAGGCAGTCGAAATCGAAGCATCCGAATTTATCGGTGTGAAATCCTTTAAAGCCCGAGGCAAACGTCTCTCCAATTTCAGAGTGACCTCGGTCGAAGAACTTGAACCGACACATACACCTGACGTCCCTGAGCAGGACTCAGTTACGACATCTGTTGTCGATGGGATAGAAATTGAATCCCACAACACGCAGACCGAACTTAATTTTGAAGAATAAATTACAAATTAAATAATATTTATTATGTCAGCAATTAAATCATTCCAAGAACTTTCCGATTACATTAAATCAGGAAAGAATGGTGGTCGCAAACGCATGGCTGTCGCCAATCCTGTAGATGACCACTCTATCGAAGCTACAATGCACGCTGTCGATGAAGGTATCGTCGAGGCTTATCTTGTCGGTGACGCTGCAATCATCAACGAGAAACTGAAGGGTCAGAAGAATATCGCCCTTGCTCACGTAGTTGACGTAAAAGACCCTCAAGAAGCTTGCGTCGAGGCAGTCCGTATGGTCAAGGAAGGCGAATGCGACATCCTGATGAAAGGTCTCGTCAACACTGACGTTATCCTCCGTGTCATCCTCAACAAGGAACATGGACTTCTTCCTAAAGGACGCGTACTCACCTACAACTCTATCCTCAACATTCCTGGCTATCACAAGCTTGCATTCTTCACAGACCCAGCCGTCATCCCTGCTCCTACCAAGGAACAGCGCATAGAAATGATAAAATACGCTCTCAACACAGCACGTCGTTTCGGTGTTGAAAAACCAAATGTAGCTCTTCTCCATGCGACAGAAAAAGCCAATCCGAAGATTGCTTTCATGCAGGACTATCTCGACATCATCGAACTCTGGAAAAACGAGCCTGACACTTTCGGTCCATGTATAATCGACGGTCCTATGGACGTTTTCATCGCCATGGACAAGGAACGTGGTGCTATCAAAGGTGTTCCAACTCCTATCCTCGGCGAGGCTGACGTACTCATGTTCCCTGATTTCCAGTCTGCCAACTGTTTCTACAAAGGTCTCGTATCTTTCGGCGGTGCAGGTATGGCTGGCATGCTCCAGGGCACTGAGAAACCGGTTGTCCTCAACTCGCGTTCCGACTCGGCTGAGTGCAAATTCTATAGCATCTGCATGGCTGCTATCATGGCATAACATTAAAAAATTTGATTATGAAAAAGATACTTGTTATAAATCCAGGTTCCACATCAACCAAGTTCGCTGTATATCACGACGAAAAATGTGTTTTCGAGCAGACTCTCCGTCATCAGGCTGAGGAACTTGCTCCTTATCCAAACGTTGCTTCGCAGTACGAGTTCCGCAAATCGACAATCCTCAACGCACTTGCTGCCGAGAAGATTGAGCCTAAGTTTGACATCGTAGTAGGCCGTGGCGGACTCCTTCACCCAGTTGAATCTGGCGCAATCGAAGTCAACGATCAGATGCTCGACGAGCTCCGCGTTGCAAAATATGGCGAACACGCATGCAACCTCGGTGCCTTGATTGGCATTGACATTGCACGCGCCTGCGGATGTAAGGCAATCATCGCCGACCCTGTAGTTGTTGATGAGCTCAACGACATAGCACGCATCACCGGTTGTCCTGAACTTCCAAAACGTTCTATTCTCCACGCTCTCAACCAGAAAGCAATTGCCCGCCGCTATGCCGAAGAGGTTGGCAAACCTTACGAGACTGTCAACGTTGTCGTTGCTCACCTCGGTGGTGGCATCTCAGTCAGCGCTCATTGTCAAGGCCGTATCATTGATACGAACAACGCCCTCGGCGGAAATGGTCCTTTCACACCTGAACGCACAGGTACTCTCCCTGCACGCGAACTGGTTGACCTCTGCTATTCAGGCAAGTTCACACACGACGAGATGAAGAAGAAACTCGTCGGCAAAGGCGGTCTCATGGCGCTCATGGGAGTGAACGACGCTCGCGCCGTTCACGAAATGGCAAAGAAAGGCGACGAGAAAGCCATGCTCGTATTCAATGCCATGGCATACAATGTAGCCAAGGAAATCGGTGCAATGTCGGTTGTCATGAACGGCAAGGTTGATGCAATCCTCATCACTGGCGGTATAGCATACAACGAATATTTCGTGAAATACATTACCGACATGGTTCAGTTCATCGCCCCTGTCAAGGCTTATCCTGGCGAGGACGAACTCGGTGCTCTCGCTTCAAACGGACTTCGCGTCCTCAATGGCGAACACTGCCAGCAGTATAAATAATGACACAACCTGGAATGGGATATGGACGGAAATGCCATATCCCATTTCTTTCATTTTGCAAATCATGAAAAGAATCAGTTTCTCAATCTTCATTTTATTTCTCTTCTCGCTCTGCACTCTTGCACAATCCGAAGGGCCAATACCCCTTACCCTCGCCGCCCCTGGCACATACAACGACAGTTCGGAGCTCACAGTCCCAGGCGAAGAACTCATCTACTACTTCTCCTACGCCTCCGACGACTACAATGGTGGCTACGTTTACCTTCATCTCATCTCAGACAAGGTGGACAGCCGGTATTTCCCATCTGACGGCGAATACGAGATCAACCTCTCGGGTGCTCCGAAATCCATACTCGCCGGCTATAAAACTGACCTCTACTATGGCTCGTACATCGTCCCTGTAGTGAACGGAAACTCACGCGGCATCTGCTTCCTCGATTCAGGTTCGGTCACAGTTGCCGGCAATGCAGACAACTGCACTATCACCATGCGCTTCCGTGCTTCGGACAACAATCTGTACAACCTTCAATATAACGGGCCTATCCAGACCCTGCATCACGACACAATCCCATACATGAGCGAATCGGCTGTTTCGTCCGTAGATTTCACAGCTGACCATTGCGAAATATACCAGTTTCCCGAGTACAATGAATTTGACGTTTATCTCGTCAACCACACCGACAATCTCGTCATTCACGTTTTAGGAAATTTACCAGAGGATGGCAACATATATAGGACATTAAATGTAAGCCACATTGACGACGATGAGACCCCAGGCGTCATCTGGAAAAGCAAGGGATTTCTTGACGGGACGCTCTACCCTACGTTCCTTGCGTCATTCTCAGGCGACTACTACACTACGGACAGTCTCTACTTCATAGTTGACGGCTCGCTTACTCTTACGCAAAACGACGACGGCACCACTTCAGTCGCGGGAACCCTGGCATCGTTCTATGGTTCGGAGATTAGGATAAACTACCGTGGGAAAGTCAGCACAGCAGTCAATAACGTCACCGAAACAAGACTGAAAGTTCACACCGAAGGCAACATTCTGTACATTGACGAAGAATCCACAGACGAATATTCGCTGTTCGATTCAGCAGGCCGCCTCGTATATCAAGGCAATCTGAAGTCATTAACCATAACAGTTCCAGGCATATACATGATAAGATTCAAGGATTTGACTGAAAAAATCGTTATCAGGTAGGACAGCACAGAACACAATGAAAATTTATAAAAAAAAATTGCAATAAAACACTTTTATTTCAAAAAAAAACGCTAACTTTGCAACGTCAAATACGACTATTCACTTTTTAAATTAAATCAATATGAAAAAATTATCATTTTTTATGATGGCATTGATGCTTCTCTTCGTTGCATCATGTAA
>JAKSNT010000035.1 GCA_024399575.1 Paludibacteraceae bacterium | reverse complement strand
TTATTTTGCAAGAATCTTGTAAGTCACGTTGTTCGAACGTACAAGATAGATACCTGCCATTGGGAGGTCAACATAGTTGCCACGGCCGGAATAAATCATGAGACCAGTGGTGGTGAACACCTGATAGTCGTTCAGTATTTCGCCCTCTACACGAAGGGTGAGGTCGTTGGTGAATATCTTCAAGCCGTCCTCGGTCTGCTGTTCCTGAAGTATGCGCTCTGGCAATTTCTCGAAACGCGACTCGATGCTGTATTCCACAACGAATATACGAGGATTGTCCATGTTGCCGTCGGACCATCCTGCAAAGTAATAGCCGTCGTCAGGCACGGCAATGACGTATGCCGTCGCACCGTGGCAGTAGCGCCCCATTCCAATCACATGACCTGGCTTGTCAAGCAATTCTGGATTGACATTCTGGTCGATAGGCTGGTCATATTCAAGCTGCTGCGCAATCGCTGCAACCGTGAAAGCCATCATTAAAACCGCAAAAGTAAAGATTTTTTTCATAGTGAATAACGTTTTTTCAGTTTGACGGTGCAAAGTTACAATATTTTTTTGAAACAAATGCACGATTATCCAATTTTTTTTTGTACCTTTGCAGCCTGAAAACAATATGGGCAGATTTTGCGTAATATTAACACTTCTCGGCATGTCAATATGCCTGTCGGCGACAGGTATAGACGTGCCTGATTCTGCTGTGGCACAGCCGAAAAGGGTTTCGTTTGCCTACGACCTTGACTTCGCCACATCGTTCGACAACCGCGAATATCACGAACCATATCAAATTCCCCAAACAATTTTAGACTTCCATCTTGCTCCCGAAATTGGCGTACAGGTGCTCGATGGCGCAGGGGGCATTCACAGGGTAATGGCTGGCGTGCATTATATCCAACCCCTCGGCGGCAATTGGCGGGATGCTCTTTTCATGCCTACGGCATACTACCATTTCGAATACAAGGGGCTGAACCTACAGTTGGGGGCAGTACCTTTCACCCATAGAATCCGCAGGATGCCCGACTGGCTGATGTACGACTCGACAGCCTGCCGCCACCCCAACATCCAAGGAGCTCTGATTTCGTATGAGGATAGCCGCGGATATGCCGAGATAATGTGCGACTGGCGAGGCAGCCAGACCAAGGAACGCCGCGAAATGTTCCGTCTGGTGGCTGACGGCGAATACAGATACAAATGGCTGACTGTCGGAGGTATAGCACAAATAAACCACAAGGCACGTTTCGCACCTCCAACCCCTTGGGAGGGAGTATGCGACGACATATTCATCTCCCCGCAGGTGGGATTTGACGTGACCGGCTATCTGCCTGTTGACTCGTTTGCCGTCAGGTTAGGTTATATCATCGGCATTCAAAACGACAGAGCCGCCGGCAACGTGCAGATGCCTCAGGGTTTCAACGCTGAACTTATGTTCAACTGGTGGTTCATAGGCATTCGCGACGAGTTCTACGCCGGCGACCCTCTGATGCCATTGTTTGCGAAATGGGGACACGAACTGAACCAGGGCGACCCTTTCTTCCAATCGAAAATCTACAACAGACTGGAAATTTTCGCTTACATATACAGAAGCAACTTCGTGAACTGCAAGTTCTCATGGAATATGCATTGGGACGGCATCTCGCTTCAACACCAGCAACTGCTCTCGGTGCGCTTCAACCTAAGGGAAGCTCTCCGCCTTGACCACCGCGACAAATGGTATAGAATGAATCGTGACGGACATAAACGCTATCTGCAAGACTATATCTAACAACAGAAAATATGAAAAGGATTTTTGCATTATTCATGGTTACCCTGACGCTTTTGGCTGGATGCAACAAGAAAGACAAAGCTAATGACATTACCGACATTTCTGGCGTACTGCCAGGCAAATTCTCAATAGCACAGGGACGACAGATACAATTTGCAAGCGGCAACCTGCAATATCAGGCTTCGACAGCTACATGGCGTCTCGCCGAGCATCAATGGGACTGCATAGGCTCGAAGAACTCCAACATCTCAGAATCCTATTCTGGATGGATTGACCTCTTCGGCTGGGCAACGAGCGGCTACAACTGCGGTTCGCTGTATTACCACCCATACGATTCGGATTTCGGCAACGAAGCCGAGGGTTTCGAATACGGTCCAAAACCAGTCGGAACTGACCTGACGGGCGATTATGCCAACTGCGACTGGGGCGTATATGCAAAGATATCGAACTCAACAGCCAAATTCCGCACCCCTACTGCCGACGAATGGGAATACCTCATCAACAAACGCGAAGGTGCAAAATCAAAATACGGCATTGCCTGCGTCGAGGGCAACAACGGACTGGTGTTGCTGCCTGACGAATGGGCACTGCCCGAAGGGCTGACATTCAAACCGGGCGTTGGCGACGAGGACGACACACGGCAGTTCGCAAAACACAACTCATACTCTGCCAGCGACTGGACAGCGATGGAGAAGGCTGGGGCAGTGTTCCTCCCTGTGACCGGTTCGCGAATAGAGTATGCCGAGATAGACTATGAAAACGAGATTGGCAAATACTGGTCGGTCAGCTGCTGCAATAAGGAATATTATGAGAGCACCGCATATTGCCTTGAATTCGAAAGTTCGTATATCTCAGCCAAAGACTACAACAACTACCGCCATTTCGGCAGAGCGGTACGCCTGATACACGATGTTCAATGAAGGTAAGTCCTGTTGACGGGATTCACCTAAACAATTATAATGAGACATGAGACATGATTTTTTGAAAACCGCATTCTGCTGCACGGCGACAATACTGCTTCTTACAGGTTGCGCCACGCAGAACAACGGACTACTCAGAGGTGACGTGATAGGTTTCAGCGAAGGAGTCACGACAAGCTACAACGCCAAGAAAGGACTGTTCAAGAACTGGTCTCGCCAGAGCGACCCTTTCGACCTCATGAAAAATGAAGATATCGAAAAGATGAAAAGATACATCGGCAACGATATCCCCCGTGGCTCGAACACTTCAGCTTACTATGCCATGGAGGTGGCTTGCGACAGAATCAAATACATCCGCCAGCACGTCACAAAGAACGACAAGCAGACCAAATACTATATCTTCCTCATCACCGACGGTCTGGACAACAACTCGACATATGCCGCGAAAGAGGATTATCAGACTCTCGTCCCAATCAAAGCCGAGAACTACCCTGACCGTGTGCAGAAGAAACTTGAGTCGGCAATGGGTACAAGCAAGAACCTCTTCGAAGTCTATCCCATGTTGTACGAAGGCGAGGACATAAAAGCCATCAAGACCGAGAACAACCTGTCGGACGAGGAGTACAAGAACTTCATCAAGAACAAGATGGAATGTTTCAGATACTCGTCGAATGGTGCCGCTCCGGAACTGATTATGCAAAACGACTTCAAGAAACTGTTCTCAGCCATGCGGGACCGCTTCATCTCGTCAGCCTACGAATTCAAGATTCCAAAAAGCTATATCGGACGAAAGATAAAGATGAAGTTCGTCAGCAAGAAGGGCGACACGGGCGAACTTACAGGCGATTTCAACAAACGCGGGATGTATTACGTCATCGAAAATATCGAAGTTACAGGAATGACCTTCAACAAGGATAAGTCGCTTTTCGTCAAGGATGACGGCATGACACTCATGTCGCTGCGCGAACGTTATGGCGACGACAAGAGCAACGTCTTCTTCCGCATGGAGGAGCTGAGCAAGGACGGAAAGGCTTTCGTGGTCGGGACAGGCAAAAACGATGTGAAACAATTCTATGAGGACAACGGACTCTGGATCACCAACTCGGAATACAACTCCGAGCAGTTCCTGAATATGGACACATACTTCATTTTGGTCGTGGACGGCAGTAAATCATTGGATGGGCAGAAAGGTCAGGACACCGATTTTACAAAGGAAATCAAAATGGCAACTGACATTATAGATTTGATTATTAATCCGAAATGAACATTTTTATAAAGTACAGATATATCTGGCTGGGGTTGACTGTGGCAATTGCCGTTGTGTGCGGCATCATGATACCAAGGGTCAACATAAACACCAATATGACCAAATACCTCCCTGACAATTCGAAGATGAGGGAGGGTCTTTCGATTCTTGACAAGGATTTTGCCGGCATGAGCGAAATGGGCAACGTTGACGTCAGGATTATGTTCGACAGTCTCAGCCGTGACGAGATAAATGCGACACAGGAACGGCTGAAGGCTGAAAAGGAGATACTGAGCGTAAGACGAAGCGAAAACGGCATTCACACACTGTACGAAATGGACGTGGTGAACGACATTGACCAACGCGAACTCGGGGCACGGCTCTGCAAGGATTACCGACACGTTGCACTGGTCGAGACAAGTCACGATGGCGCAGCTGCCGACTTCACGATGCTGCTGACGGGCGTTATAGTGCTGCTCATCATCCTGCTGCTGATGTGCAAGTCGTGGTTCGAACCGGTCCTTTTCCTCCTATCGACAGGCATTGCCGTCATAATCAACATCGGCTCGAACGTCCTGCTCGAAAGCGTGTCTATGACCACAAATTCGATTGTCGGCGTTCTGCAGTTTGTTCTCTCGATGGACTATTCGATAATACTCTCGAACCGCTACCGACAGGAGAAAGCCAAGGGTTTCGAGAATCGGATTGCGATGGGAAATGCCGTCAGGATGTCATCCTCGTCAATTCTAAGCAGTGCTGCGACAACGATTGTGGGTCTGATAGTGCTTGTGTTCATGAAACTTAAGATAGGCGAAGACCTTGGTTTGGTGCTGGCTAAGGGCGTACTGTGCAGCCTCATCTGTACCTATACCATACTCCCCGCCCTCTTGGTCGCATTCGACAAAGTGGTGGTCAAGAGCGAAAAGAAAGTACTCTCCATCCCTACACGCTGGCTAAGCTGGTTCAGCATAAAATACAGGATATGCTTGACAATACTTTTCGTCGCCCTTTTCGCTGGAACTTATATTTTGCATAAGAGCACAGAGATTAAATTCTCGACCAACGGAATATCGAAAATAAACGAATATTTCCCTAAAAAGAACGTGACTGTAGTCATGTACGACACTAAAGACGAGATGGCATTGCCATGCCTGGCTGACTCCCTTATGAAGGACAGCATGGTGAATATGGTAGTGTCTTATCCATCAATACTGATGCGTCAATATACGTCCGGGCAGATAACTGAAGCCATCGACGAATTGAAGAAACTTCAGACCGAGATGACAGGCGAGGAGACCGACATCACCCTCGACAACGACAACGCTACAGACGAAAGTCTTCAGCTGTCGGACGAAATGCTGAGACTGGTTTACTATTCAAGCCACATGCAGGATTCGACACTCGCATTCAAATTGGACGACATAGGTGACTTCATCATAGAACAAGCCAACAACCCTGAATCCTTCATAGCCAAGAAGATAGATGACGACACTCGCGAAAAGCTCGACATGTACAAAGATTACCGCAAGATGATGTCAGAGCCTGCGAAACCCAAGAAAACGGTACGAAAGCAATATGTAAAACCAGCCGAAACCACTCCGGATGTATTCATATCAGAATCACCAACCGAGGATCCACTGCCTGAAGATTCTGCAATACGTGAGGAAAAGCCATACAACAAATTTACCGACAAAGAGATGTTGACCAAGGAGATGAACTCCGAAGAAATGGCTGAATATCTCGGAATGGACGATGGACAAGCCAAAATGATATACAAAATGGCAAAGAGAGGCAAGACAATGTCGCCTGTAGAATACGTCCATTACGTCCGCAATGTAATGAAAAAGAACAAAATCATGGCTGCTATGGCTTCCCGTGAAGAGAAAAAGCAATTCTATGCCCTCGCCGAAATCATGGACAACGCAATGGCAGGCAATGAAACAGAAGTGATAGTACCCGCATCTGCCGAAACAGAAAAGATTGAACCGCAGGTAATGACGGAAAGTCCAATTGCTACAACAAACCATAAAGAACCTGTCGTGACAGTTGAAACAACTGAAAAAGAATCAAGAGAAACCTTTGCCAACATTCTGGATACCAAAAAGGAATATACCTCGAAGGAACTCAAAGAGATGATAAGCGCCTTCGACATCAACATAGACGAATGGATGGTCGATATGCTCTACCTCTATTATGGGAGCAAGGAGAACTACGACAGCACATGGACAATGTCGCTCGAAGAGATGGTGAACTACATAGGCGACAACATAGTCAACAACGAGGTTTATGCTGCATTCGTCAACGAAGGTATGAAAAAGGATTTCAACGGAATGAGGGAAAAGATGGTGTGCGAGTTCTCGAAAATGCGCGGCGAGAAACATTCACTGGCGATAGTCATAACCAGATACAAAGACGAATCGCCAGAGACATACAAATTCATAGGCGACATGGACGAGATGTGCAGGGGATTGCTAAGACATGAACACTATTTCATAGGCGAATCGGCAATGTTCAAGGAGATGAAGGACGGTTTCAGTGCCGAAATGACATTTATAACATGGCTGACCATACTTGCAATATTCGTAATAGTTGCAATTACCTTCAGGTCACTCATCATACCGACAATACTTGTAATCACCATTATGACAGCAGTTTTCGCAAATGTCGCATTCTCAGGTCTCGGAGGGAACAGACTGCTATATCTCGCATACCTCATCGTACAGAGCATATTGATGGGCTCTACAATCGATTACGGCATATTGTTCACAAACAGCTACCGCGAACAAAGGAAGGAACACAGTGTGACAGTATCTGCAGCAAAAGCATACAAGATGTCAATCGACACGATACTCACCTCAGGTCTCATAATGATAGTGGCACCAGCCATACTGTCAATGACCGTACAGGACGTGACAATATCTGATATCCTCAAGTCAATCTCGATAGGAGCACTTGTGGCAGTGATACTTATTCTCACAGTACTCCCCGGTGTGCTCGTTCTGTTCGACCGCTTCACCCGTCCACGGAAGAAGGAATGAGACGGGAGACTACATAGCAGACCGCCTACCGTTAATAAATAAGCAGCCTGACAGGTTTCGAACCTTGTCAGGCTGCTTTGCATAATGCGGAAAGAGAGGGATTCGAACCCCCGGAACAGTTACCCGTTCACCGCATTTCGAGTGCGGCCCGATCGACCACTCCGGCATCTTTCCATTTGCGGCTGCAAAGGTACGACATTTTTTCGAGTCGGCAAAGAAAACACGATGATTTTTTTTGAATATTTTTTTCAAGAAAAATTTTGCAACTCGGACAAAAACTATTATCTTTGCAGACTGAAATATTACGCTTTTTTATAAACGTATGAAAAATAATTAATTACAAATAAAATAACACATTATGTCAAATTCGTTTTCAAGAAGGCACATCGGTATCACCGAGAAAGATTTGCCAAAAATGTTGGAAGTCGTTGGTGTAAAGTCAGTTGACGAACTCATTGACCAGACTATTCCTCAAAACATCCGTCTTCCAAAACCAATGGAACTTCCTGCGGCAATGACAGAACAGGAGTTTCTGAACCACATTCATGAACTGGCTCAGAAAAACAAATTGGCTGACAATTACATCGGTCTCGGCTATTACGGCTGTGCAGTCCCTTCTGTAATATTAAGAAATATCTTCGAAAACCCAGTATGGTACACCTCATACACTCCATATCAGGCTGAGATTTCGCAAGGTCGTCTCGAAGCTCTTCTGAACTTCCAGACAATGACATCAGACCTCACAGGACTGAATCTTTCGAACTGTTCGCTCCTCGATGAAGCAACAGCAGCAGCTGAGGCAATGACCATGATGATGGCTCTCCGCAGCCGCGACCAGCAGAAGGCTGGTGTCAACACACTCTTCATCGACCGTAACATCTTCCCACAGACACTCGATGTAATCAAGACACGTGCTTTGCCTCAGGGAGTCAACCTCCTCATAGGCGACTACAAGACATTCGATTTCTCGACACCTGTCTTCGGAGCAATCATGCAATACCCTGCTGCTGACGGCGAGATTTGCGATTACAGAGCTTTCACCGAGAGATGCCACCAGAACAACTGCCGCGTAGCTGTCGCTGCTGACCTTATGGCTCTTGTACTCTTGACCCCTCCAGGCGAATGGGGAGCTGACATCTGCTTCGGTACGACACAGCGTTTCGGCATGCCTCTCTATTTCGGAGGTCCAAGTGCCGCATATTTCTCGACAAGCGAAGAGAACAAACGTTTCATTCCAGGTCGTCTGATCGGTATTTCGAAAGATGCCAACGACAAACCAGCCCTCCGTCTGGCTTTGCAAAGCCGCGAACAGCATATCAAACGCGAGAAGGCATTGTCAAACATCTGTACGGCACAGGCTCTGCCAGCTATCATGTCTGGTTTCTACGCAATGTACCATGGCAACGACGGTATCAAGGATATTGCGACAGCCATCCATACAAAGGCAGTGATACTCGCAAACGAACTGAAAGCAATGGGTTGCAAGCAACTCAACGACACATATTTTGACACCATCCGCATCGAGTTGCCAGCAGGCAAATCAGCAATGAAACTGAAAGAAATAGCTGAAGCCAACCTGATTAACTTCCGCTATATGGAAAACGGCATCATAGGCATCTCGACCGATGAGCTCACTACAACAGACGGCATGCTGAAAGTCATGGCTGTCTTCGCCAAGGCTCTGGACCTCAAGGTTCCTGAGAAGCTGCAAGAGGTCAAGGCTTGCGAGGCTATCCCTACGGAACTCGTTCGCCAGACCAAAGCCCTGAACCACGAGATATTCGAGAAATATCATACTGAGACCGAGATGATGCGCTATATGAAGCAGCTTGACCGCAAGGATATCTCGTTAGCCCACACTATGATTTCGCTCGGTTCATGTACTATGAAGCTGAACGCAGCCTCCGAAATGCTCCCATTGTCATGGCAGGAGTTCACCGGCATCCACCCATTCGCTCCTAAAGCACAGTGCCAAGGATATATGGAACTCATCGAGAACCTTGAGAAATGTCTCTGCGTAATCACAGGTTTCAAGGGTTGCACTCTCCAGCCTAACTCAGGCGCAGCAGGCGAATATACAGGTCTCCGCACTATCCGCCGCTACCAGGCAGCAAACGGACAGGGCAACCGCAACATCGTGTTGATTCCTGCTTCGGCTCACGGCACCAACCCTGCTTCAGCCGTACAGTGCGGATTCAATGTCGTTGTGACTGCATGCGACGAGAACGGCAACGTTGACGTTGCAGACATCAAGGCTAAAGCAGAGCAGTATAAAGACACACTCGCTGCACTGATGATAACATACCCTTCGACTCACGGTATCTTCGAACCTGAAATCAAGAAGATTTGCGAAATCATCCATGCTAACGGCGGTCAGGTATATATGGACGGTGCAAACATGAACGGACAGGTAGGACTGACAAGTCCAGGCTTCATCGGAGCTGACGTCTGCCACCTGAACCTCCACAAGACATTTGCTTCGCCTCACGGTGGTGGCGGTCCTGGCGTAGGTCCTATCTGTGTTGCAGAACACCTCGTCAAATATCTGCCATCGCACAACTATATCGACCCTGAGAACGAGAATACAGCAGTAGCTGCTTCGCCATGGGGTTCGGCAGGCATCCTCCCTATCGCTTACGGATATATCCGCATGATGGGCGCTGACGGACTGGCTGAAGCCACAAAGACAGCTATCCTCAGTGCAAACTACCTCACAAAACGTCTTGAGAAGACATACGGCATCGTATATACTGGCGTCACAGGTCGCGTAGGTCACGAGATGATTATGGACTGCCGTCACCTGAAAACATACGCTGGCGTTGACGAAGGCGATGTGGCTAAACGTATGATGGACTTCGGTTTCCACGCACCTACATTGTCGTTCCCAGTTCACGGTACATTGATGGTAGAGCCTACCGAAAGTGAGCCACTTGCCGAGTTGGACCGCTTCATCGACATGATGAACGTTATCCACGACGAAATTGAGGATATACACAATGGCAAAGCTGATGCAGAGGACAATGTCCTCAAGAATGCTCCACACCCTGACTATGTCATAGCCGCTGACGAATGGAACCACAAGTATGGTCGCGAGAAGGCTGCATTCCCATTGCCATGGGTTAAGGAGAACAAATTCTGGATCACCGTAGGCCGCGTTGACAACGGCTTTGGCGACCGCAACCTTATCTGCAACTGTATTGACTGATCTATAACCTCCGGAACCCCTTGACGCTGAAACGTCAGGGCTCCGGTCAGTATAAAAAATGAAAGAACTTGGAACAGCCCCTGTGGGGAAACTGCTTAAACAATACGCATTGCCATCAATAGTGGCAATGACGGCATCGTCGTTGTACAATATGGTCGATTCAATATTCATCGGCCATATTGGTGGCAACGTCGGTCCTCTGGCACTTGGTGCCCTGGCGGTGACGTTCCCTTTCATGAATCTCGGTGCCGCCTTCGGGTCACTGGTAGGAGTCGGTGCAAGCACTATGATATCCGTTAAACTGGGTCAGAAGGATTACGATACTGCACGACGTGTCTTAGGCAATGTTGTGATGCTGAATCTGATTATCGGTATGGCATTCATGATTCTTTCATTGATATTCCTGGATTCTCTGCTGAGATTCTTCGGTGCAAGTGATGCCACCATCGGCTATGCAAGCGATTACATGAAAATAATCCTGTACGGCAATGTAGTGACACACATGTATCTCGGACTGAACTCAGCATCACGTGCGGCAGGGTCGCCCAACAGGGCAATGTACGCAACCATTCTCACGGTATGCCTCAACGCATGTCTGGACCCGCTGTTCATTTTTACATTCGGATTAGGTATAAAAGGAGCCGCCATAGCAACCATATTGGCACAGGTGGTTTCGCTGACATGGTTGCTGGCAGTCTTTTCCAAGCCGGAACACGAAGTGCATTTTGTACGCAAAAGCTTCAGACTGGACAGACATATTGTCCGTAAATCACTTGCCATCGGCATGTCTCCTTTCATGATGAACGCAGCTGCCTGCATCATAACAATATTCATCAACCGCGAGCTGCTGACATACGGCGGCGACATGGATGTGGCAGCCTACGGCATAGTGAACAGAGTGCTGTTCGTATTCGCAATGATAGTGCTCGGACTCAACCAGGGCATGCAACCGATAGCGGGCTACAACTATGGAGCACGGCAAATGGACCGTGTGTTCGAAGCACGCAACAAAACCATCCTGAGTGCCGTTATAGTAACATCGCTGGCTTTTGTTGTCGGTGAGTTCTTGCCAGCAATGGTGGCAAACGTATTTACAGACGACCCTGTACTGACCGAGAAATCAGTCCGTGCGATGAGGATAGCCTCAATAGCATGGCCTCTGGTAGGGTATTCCATGGTAATATCAAATTTCTTCCAAAGCCTCGGACTGCCTAAACAGAGCATCTTCCTTTCGCTCACAAGGCAGATTATATATCTGCTGCCTCTGCTCGTGGTTCTACCACGATTCTTCGGCACCGACGGTGTATGGTATGCAATGGCAGTATCGGATGTGCTGGCATTCATCACCTCGGTCGCTGTAATGCAATACAACAGAAAGAAATTCGTATTTAATGATATGTGTAATTCTGCAGATTAGGTCAGCCGAAATAGAATTATACATAAGGAAAAATCGTATTTAATAGAACTACACATGATATTAAGTATCGGCAGACAATTGGGTGCAGGCGGACTGGAAGTCGGGAAACAGATTTCCGAAAGGACAGGCATGAGACTGTACGATGGCGAATTGCTGGACGAGGCAGCACGCGAATCAGGTCTGAGCAGGGACTGTTTCAAACGTGTTGACGAGCAGTCGCACCACGGACTGGGAATAGGCATTTTCGGAATGAGATTCCCATTTTTCAGCGAAGGTAGTTCGGTGAACGGAGGAGCCCTGTCAGGCGACGAACTGTTCAAGATACAGAGCGAGACCATAAAGAAACTGGCTGACGAGAATAGGGAACGCGGTTGTATATTCATTGGCAGATGTGCAAATTACGTGTTGCGTGACGACAGCGACATGCGTTCAGTATTTCTCACGGCGAGCAACGAGGATAGAATAAAACGGGTGTCCGGGCGTTTCGGATGCTCGGCGGAAGAGGCACAGGAAATGATGAAAAAGATTGACCATCAACGTACTGCCTATTTCGACTATTACGCATCGCGCACATGGGGAAAGGCTTCCTCATACCATATTTGCCTCAATACATCGGTTTTGGGTATGGAGCGGTGCATAAACATCATCATTGAAAATTTGTTGCAAATAAAATAAACTATGAAATCAACTAAACTACTTTTGATTGTAGCCCTGACAATGGCTATGGCATTTGGTGATGCAATGGTAAACTACTGTCAGGCAGAGAACAACGCCATAACGGAAGTTATGAAGAAGAAAAAAAAGAAAAAGAAAAAGAGCAAGAAACCGAAAATCGACAAGGAGACTACAAGAACTGTTGTTGGCTACCAGTCGCTCGTACACGAAAAGACTCCCGAGGAGATAAAGCACGAACAGGACAGCCTTGCACAGGTCCGCGCCGAGTTCCTTGCCAACGACAAGGTTTATACAGCCGTTGAAGTCAAGCCTGAATTTCCAGGCGGCGAAGCGGCAATGTATGAATACATCAACGAACATCTCAAATACCCAGACGACGCTTTTGACATGGGTATCCAGGGTTCGGTTGACGTTCATTTTGTAGTTCGAAAGGACGGCACCATTACTGATGCCGAGGCTCCTGTAGGCGCTTGGCAATCGCTTAAGGACGAAGCAGTACGCATTGTCCAGAACATGCCTAACTGGACACCTGGCCAAATTGACGGACAACCAGTCTCATACCGCCACAGAGTGCGTATTACCTTCCTCAAAACAGGTAACCTTTCTGGTTACTAATGAAACCACACATAGCAATATTTATGAGACAAGGAAATCATTACAGACTGACAACAGGAGGAATAATTATGTTTTTCCTTGTCTTGCTGTGCTTGTCAGCTTGCAAGGATAAAGTCAAGATTGAACATAGGATAGTAGCCATAGCCAATTTGGGTGGAGCAGGAGATAATGGATATAACGATGTTATAATGAATGGTTTTGAGAATATCTATGTCAATAAAGACAATGCCACAGAAATGTACATCCATATACCCAAAACCAAAAAGGAAGCGCAATACATCGCTGAAAAATGGACACGCAACAAACAAGACGACATTCCGACGTTGGTTATATTGGGAGCATCAGACTATAGCGATATCGCACTGGATATAATCAGTGACAAGTCAATCAAGACCACCACAAGCAGCATACTTCTGTACGAAGTCGATGAGATGCCAGCATCAGCCAACAGTGTCAATTGCTACACCTTCCTTATCTCGATGTACGGTCCGTCATACAAAGCAGGAAAATATGTTGCGGAGAAAGGACTGAAAGCACCATTGATATGGCTGGCATACAACGACCCACAGTTGCGGTATGCCGCCAGTGGATTCAGAGATGGGTATTTCGAAGCGACAGGCAACGAAACGGAAATTGCTTACCTGAGTAATGACTGGACCGGTTATTCCATGCCCGATTCAGCCTATAGGGCAATGCCAGAGATGAGCAAAAAATACGACTTCCTCTACCCAGTCATGGGTGGTTCGAATATGGGAATATTCAGATACCTCAGGGAGTATGAAGAGGGTCCTTACGTGGCTGGAATGGATGTTGACCAGAGCCAGTATTCATCTAAGGTAATTGGCAATATGATAAAACACATAGATGTCGTAATAGAGAATTACGTCAGGGACTGGGTGGAACACAGAGTAATTAATCATCACAATGTTTATGATACGGAAAGCGGTTATGTTGAGTGGATGCCTGTTAATAGCAGTGACCATCCTATCATCATGTAAAAAAAAGCAATCAAAACCAGTTGTCCTCGAAGAGTGTAAGGTGGCAATTGTTTTGCCATTCTCACAAGGCATGGAGCAACATTGGCGTCAGGTCGTCCAGATGAGTTCTGACAACCAGACAGTTGCCTTTAATAAATTGGGATATGGCGTTAAACTCACTTTCGAATGGTATGACGAAGAAGATCCCAATTTAGAACAAATTGCCAAGGATTTGGCAAGACGCGACGACATAAAGGCAGTAGTCGGGGGCTTGTACTCTTCGAAAGCCATCATCCTGGCAAACCAGTTGAGTAAGGCAGACAAGCCACTCTTCACTATGGCAACGACAGAACAATTGGTTCGTGCCTATTCCTCGTGGGGCAACCTCTGGGCATTGACCGAATCTGACATCACCCAGTGCGAAGTGCTACTGACCAAGGCTATACAATATGGAGCAAAATCAGTTGCCTTGATTGTCAAGGAAGATGACCTCTACGGCAACACATTTAAGGAGTGGTTTGCTTTCCAGGCAAAGGAGTTGCAGTTGGAAAACAGAGGTGTCATCACTTATACCGACGATGTCGAGGCTAAGACAAAGGCTGCAATTGATTCACTCGCAGATTACATCATCTGTGCCCCTTCTGAAATCAAAGATTTGGGAGTCATTATTGAGACATACCGTCATAACCGCAATAAATCCAAATTGCTATGCAGCGACATGGCATACGGCATTAATGTCATCAACCAATTGGGTAAATATGCCGAAGGATTAGAAGGTGTCACATACGGTTCAAACCCAGAATCAGGCTTTGACGTTGCCTATAAAGTTCGCTTTAACCAAGATGTTTCGATAGGCGAAGCACAAGTTTACGACGCACTTATGCTGATTGCTTACACATCATTCATCCAGATGATAAAACCAGATTTGTCTTTCAAGATGGCGATGAGGGAATTGGTCAGTGGCAAGGATGCAACCACCGGAGGCTGGCGCGCAGAAGATATGCTGCAGATTCTGCAAATGATTGCCCACAACGAGCATCCAGATATCAGCGGAGCTTCAGGCAACCTCAATTTCGATACCAAGGTCTATACCAACGTGCTGAGCACCACATATTACAATTACATTATCTATAATAAGCGATACATAATTCTCGACTACAACTCGACAGACGGTAGCCGAAGGTCGGAACCTACTCTGGCTGAATGGAACTGGAAGAAGACCCAGATGCAGAACATCGAAGACACATCTTCCATCGAACACCACTACCCACCTTTGGACGAAAATTGGGCTCTTTTGGTTGCTACATCCTCTGGTTGGGAGAATTACCGCCATCAGGTTGACGTACTGAATATCTACCAATTCATTAAAAAGCATGGCTACGACGACAACCACATTGTCATGATTATGGAGGACGACTTAGCTAAAAATCCGAAAAATCCTACCCCAGGAGTGCTGATTTCAAGAACAAACGGACCTAATGTCTATGAAAATGCAGTCATTGATTACAAAACATCCGAAATAACAGTTGAGGATTTGAAAAACATACTGACTGGCACACATACAGCAAAACTTGACAAGGTCATTGAGTCCGACAACGATGACAACATTTTCATCTTCTGGTCTGGTCATGGCACTGCAGGTGCATTGTGTTGGCTGAACAATTCTTACGGTGTCAAGACATCCGACTTGGATGGTATTCTCACAGAGGTGCAGAAAAAGCAAAACTATCGGAAAATACATGCTTTCATCGAAGCATGTTTCTCTGGATCAGTCGCAAATATAGTGAACAACCATGATGGCATGCTTTTCTTCACGGCTGCAAACGAACAAGAGACTTCAAAAGCTGACGAATACAACTTCGATATGGACGTATGGATGAGCAACCGCTTTTCCGCCACCCTTCAGGATTGTATGGCTGAGGATTGTAAGGATAATAAAAATCCTGACATGCCTTTGCGCGACCTCTATTTCCGGTTGTTCCAAAATACTGTCGGGTCGCATGTCTGTGTCTATGGCATCAACGGCTATGGCAGTCTCTATGAATCGTCAATGAGGGAGTTCCTCGAATAATCTCAAGACATAATCCCATGCGGCGTCATGCTCGTTCGGAATGATTCCGTCGAGTATGGCGTCTTTTACTGCTGTCTTCAGTTTGCCAACCGTTGCACATGGAGGCAACGACAGACGTTCCATGATTTCATTGCCGTCAACAGGAGGCTGGAAGTTTCGGATACGGTCTTTTTCCTCGATTTCCCTTAACTTCACACGCAATAACTGATAGTTTTCCGAGAATCTTGCCACCTTCTCACGGTTGGCGCTTGTGATGTCGCTCTCGCAGAGTATCATCAGTTTCTCAATGTCATCACCGGCATCGAAGAGCAGCCGCCGTATTGCCGAATCAGTCACGCCTTCCTCCGATAGCGTAATCGGACGCATGTGCAAGTCAACCATCTTCTGCACGAACTTCATCTCTTCTCCCATTGGCAAATGGAGCCTCTTGAAAATGGATTTTACCATTTTCTGACCTATGAAATTATGATTGTAAAAGGTCCATCCGTGCTTGTCGTCCCATGCTTTGGTCTTAGGCTTCCCGACATCATGCAGCAGAGTTGCCCACCTCAGCCATAGGTCATCACTCTTTGCCACTACCCCATCGAGCACTTTCAATGTATGCACGAAAATATCCTTATGACCTCTCTCCTCATGCTTTTCGATACCTTTCAGCGCATCAATCTCAGGCAGAATCATCTTCAGCAGACCTGTTTCGTTAAGCAGTCTTAAACCTCGTGAAGGGTTGGCAGTCATCATTATTTTATTCAGTTCATCAGTTGTTCTCTCAACTGAAATGATCTCCATTCTCTGCACATTTCGCTTTATTGCATCTAATGTCTCAGGCACAATGTCAAAACCGAGTCTTGTGGCGAAACGCACAGCCCTCATCATTCTCAAAGGGTCGTCCGAGAAGGTGATGTCAGGATCCAAGGGAGTACGGATAAGCCTGTTCCGTAAGTCGGTTACGCCATCAAAAGGGTCAACCAGTTCGCCATATCTGTCAGCATTCAGGCAAATAGCCATTGCGTTGACAGTGAAATCCCTCCGCTTCTGGTCATCATCGAGAGTGCCGTCTTCGACAATCGGATTCCTGCTCTCGCGATGATAGCTCTCACGTCTTGCGCCAACGAATTCTACATCTATGTTGCCTTTCCTGACCTGTGCGGTGCCGAAGTTACGAAATACTGCAAGATACGCACCTCGCCCCATCCTGTCAGCAAATGCCTTTGCCATCTCTATTCCGCTACCAACAACGACAACGTCAATATCCTCGGATGGACGTCCGAGCAGAAGATCACGCACCCATCCACCGACGACATAACACTCCATCGAAAGTCCATCTGCAACTTCCGAAAGTATGCCGAACACCTTGTTCTTATCTAAATCTTGCTTGTAATTCATTCTTTCATCCTCAATTGCACCACATTCTCTACATGGTGTGTATGTGGGAACATGTCAACAGGCTGCACAGCAGTAATAATATATTTCTGGCACAGCATGGCGAGATCTCGCGCCTGTGTTGCCGGATTACACGAAACATATACTATACGTCGAGGTTCTGCATTCAGTATCACGTTTACTACATCCTCGTGCATTCCCGCTCTCGGAGGGTCAGTGATTATCACGTCCGGACGGCCATGCTCACGGATGAAATCATCTGTCAAAATGTCCTTCATGTCGCCTGCGTAGAACAAAGTATTGCCGATATTATTGATTTCCGAATTTACCTTGGCATCCTCGATTGCCTCAGGCACATATTCTATTCCTATCACCTGTCTGCACTGGCGGCTTACGAAATTGGCAATTGTTCCGGTGCCGGTATATAGGTCATATACCAATTCATTGCCAGTGAGTTCTGCAAATCCACGTGCCACTTTATACAATTCGTATGCCTGCTCTGAATTTGTCTGGTAGAAGCTCTTGGGACCAATCTTGAATCGCAACCCCTCCATCTCCTCGTAAATGGCTTCAACACCCTTGAAAACCTTTATTTCCTGGTCAGTGATGGTGTCATTGCACTTTTGGTTTATGACGTAAAGCAACGATGTTATCTCAGGGAATGTCTCTGCGAGATGTGCGAGCAATGCCTCACGCTCCTGCTTCATCTCCTTGTAGAACACTACCACAACCATCAGTTCGCCTGTCGAGGTCGTACGTATCATAAGTGTACGAAGGAAACCTCCTTGGTTTCTGAGGTCGAAGAACTCGAGATCATTCTCCATTGCATACTGGCGTATGTCGTTCCTTATACGGTTTGAGATGTCTGTCTGCAGATGGCACTTGTTGATGTCAAGCACCTTGTCGAACATTCCTGGTATGTGGAAACCTACACCATACAGTTCCTTGCCAGACAACTCTTCGCGAGACTCGCCGAAAGGCACCCATCTGCGATTCGAAAAAGTATATTCCAGTTTGTTGCGGTACTCATATATCTTCTTTGATCCGAGGATAGACGAAACCTCCGGGAGGTCAAGGTGTCCTATACGTGTCAGCGCATCGACCACCTGTTTCTGCTTATGGCGTATCTGCTCTTCGTAAGGCAGTATCTGCCACTTGCACCCGCCGCAGATGCCGTAATGTTCGCATTGCGCCTCGCAACGCACGTCGCTCAGCTTCTTGTATTGCGACACACGGCCCTCCATATACGAATGTTTTTTCTTCGTCACTACGATGTCAACGACATCGCCTGGCACTGCATATTGAGTGAACAAAACCATGTCGTCAATACGTGCAAGAGCCTTTCCTTCAGCTGCAACATCAGTTATCTCGACATCTTCGAGTACTATTTGCTTCTTCATTTATTCAGCCATTTTTCCATCGTGCAAAGTTACTAATTTTTATTCGTGAACCGAAATTTTTGCCGATAAATATTTTTATGACAAAAAATTTGCCAATGCCAGGAATTGTTCGTACTTTTGCATCTGAAATAATAAAACTTGATACTATGGGATTATTTGATTCTAAAACGACCACTGCCGACGGCCGTGAGCTGTCGAGATGGGAACAGCGTGTCGAAGAACGTTCATTCGTAAAAGACAGTGCAGATGTGATTTCTGACGGGAAGTTCAACCTCGTGATGGGTGCTACGGTGGCATACGGCCTCGTGATGAATGCCATCATGGTGCTCTATTTGTCAGCACCTCTTTACAATGCCCTTGCCGCCACTCCATCGCTTTATTGGGTAATACTGATTGGCTATATCGTGTTTGGCATTGCCGGAAGCCTCATTGCCCAGAGGAGCGACAATCCGCTGATTTCGTTCGTCGGGTATAATATGCTGGTGCTGCCTTTGGGTGTCATCCTGGCATTGTACGTTCCAGCATTCAATCCAGCCATCGTGGCTAAGGCAATAGCTCTCACAGGATTCATCAGCCTTCTGATGATGGGTCTCGGGTCGGCGTTTCCACGTCTGTTTCTCTCAATGGGGCGCACGTTGGGCATCACGCTTCTGATTGGCATCTTTGCCGAACTGCTCAGCGTATTCATCTTCGGGTATAGCGGCACATTCTTCGATGCCATCTTTGCCATCGTCTTCTCGCTTTACATCGGTTTCGACTTTGCACGTTCACAGGCTTTCGCAAAGACTGTTGACAATGCCGTTGATTCCGCCCTCGACATTTACCTCGACATCATCATCCTCTTCATGCGACTGCTCAGCATCCTTTCGAAACGTAATTGAGATTAAATTCAACAATACCAACACAAAAGAGAGACGGTCTCCCCGACTGGCGCACGCCAATCAAAAGACCGTCTCACTTCTCTTTGGGTTAAGAGATTAATTCTCCATATACATTTTATCTACACAGTCTTCCATAGTCTTGTATTTGGAATCTTTCTTGTATTCGAAAGTACGGTTTTCAGACTTTGCTTCTGCCTTTTCATACTCCATCTCATCCTGCGATGCCCACGTATGGTAAATACTTGAATATCCACCACCCATACTTGTCACCTCATAACAATGACGTGTTGCATTCGAACATGAAGTAGCAGCCAATCCAATTGTTGCCAAAACGGCAACACAAATTATTATCTTTTTCATAGTTTAAATATTTATCTACTTACATTATTTCCTTCCATCTCTTGCATACTGAGCACCTACACAGTCCTCAGCCGTCTTGTAGTTTTTCGATTTTTCGTACTTCACAATCGCACCTTCTTTCTTTGCAATATAAGCCTCGTATTCCATTTGATCTTGAGTAGCCCACAAAAAACCACTTTCAGTATCACCTCCAGACGTAATCGTATATTCCCAGCAGACCATTTTGGCGTTCTTGCACGATGAAAAACCAAGCATAGCCGTCAGTACAACAGCAGCAGTAAGAACAATTTTTTTCATATTCCCTATATTTTAGATTATTATATTCAAATCATCAATCTCGGTTTGCATCAATGCAATCCTCAGGCGTCTTGAATTTCTTCGATTTCTCGTAAGAAAAAACAGCTTTTTCCTGTTTATACACTGCTGCTGCATAATCCATATAATCCTGAGTATCCCATACATACCCAATCTCGCTACCACCTTCATACGAAACAGTATATTCCCAACAACACATTTTGGCATTTTTGCAGGAAGTCCCTCCAAAAGCCAGGGCAGCTGCTACTGCCACAAATAAGAATAATTTTTTCATAATTATTTAATTTATAAATTATTGTTTGTTACTCAAATTGTTACATTCCGAAATTTTCAGAACCAAATCATCTCATGAAACACAAAAACGACAACACATAGACATGACAGAAATACCTCTCGCACACATATTATTCTGATTTCCAACTATTTGGTTTCTAATAACGAATAAACTTATTCAATGCGCAAAGATATAAAAAAAA
>JAKSNT010000034.1 GCA_024399575.1 Paludibacteraceae bacterium | reverse complement strand
AATAGTGCCGTATATATGGACGACCCTGCCCGCAAAGATATTTATCTCAAAATGGCAGAGACGGCACCATTGATTTTGTTTGAAGGGGCTAAGCCAAGACTCATTGACGAATGGCAACTTGCACCACAGCTATGGGATGCCGCAAGGTTTGACATAAGCCAGAAAGGTGATAAGGGTTTATATATCTTCACTGGTTCGTCAGTACCGGCAGACGAAAGCAAGATAACGCATTCTGGGACAGGTCGTTTCGGCAAGATAACAATGCGTCCTATGTCCTTATGGGAGTCTGGAGAGTCGAATGGTTCTGTCAGCCTCGCTTCAATGTTTAATGGAGAAATGAAAGCAGCAATAGCTAACCCCTTGACAATTGAGGAACTCAGTTTCCTTATATGTAGAGGTGGTTGGCCTGGGTCGTTGACACTGAAACCAAAAGCGGCATTGTTGCAAGCTCGAAATTATGTAGATCTTGTAGCCGACAGCGACATATCGCGCGTTGATGGCATAAAAAGGAATGGTCAGTTCGCTCGTCGCCTCCTAAAGTCATACGCACGAAATCAAGGTGCACAGGTGTCAGTAAGTACAATCTACGACGACCTCAAGGCACACAACGATGAACCAACGTTATCGCAGGACACTATTGTCAGCTACATCAACGCACTACGCAAAATGTTCGTAATTGAAGATAGTGAAGCCTGGAACCCCAACCTTAGGAGCAAAACGGCAATACGAACAAGCGACACAAGATATTTTGTCGATCCGAGCATAGCAGCAGCTGCATTGGGTGTCGGACCTAAAGACCTGATAGCTGATCTCAACACAATGGGGCTTCTTTTTGAAACGCTTTGCATACGAGACCTCCGTGTTTATGCAGATGCCTTGGATGGCAGGGTTTACCATTATCGTGACAAAAGTGAATTGGAATGTGATGCAGTTATACATCTCCGCAATGGTTCGTACGGGCTTGTGGAAATCAAGCTCGGTGGAGAGACTCTTGTCGAAAATGGAGCATTGTCTTTGCTTAAACTTGCTTCTAAAATTGATACGGACAAAATGAAAGCCCCTTCATTCATGATGGTGATTACTGGAGTCGGAGAATATGCTTACCGTCGCAATGATGGCGTTTATGTCGTTCCAATAAGTGCATTGAAACAATGAGATTATCAAAATATAGTAACTAAATTGCTCTTGTAATAAAAATTCATTAGAACAATATGGAAGATTTGTCTAAATACAACCCAGAAGGAAGTTTACTTCGGAAGATGCAACTTCGAATGCTGGAAATGCTAATAGCTGTTGATAAAGTCTTTAGGAATAACAATATTCAATATTGGATGGGATTTGGCACTTTGCTTGGTGCTGCCAGACATAAGGGTTTTATTCCCTGGGACGATGACATTGATCTGTGTATCATGCGATCAGACTACAAAAAAGCACGCCAGGCTTTAATTAATGAATTACCTAACCAATTCGTTTTCCAAGATTCAAGCACCGACAAATATGCTTTCTTTAATTATGCACGTATAAGGGATACTCATTCTAAATGTGATTATCCGCACTTCAGGAAATTAAAGGAGCAAGGTTTGTGGCTCGACATATTTACGTTTGATACCGTTCCTTCAAGCAAAGCATTAAAGTTTGTTGACAACTTTTACCGCAGGACATATCACGAGACTCATCATTTTGGTGACGTTGCATACACCTCACTATTAAAAAGATGTTTCAACAAAACTGCTGGATATTTATTGCATCCTATCAGTTTGATATTATTTCATACAACAAATTGGATTGGTAAAATATCTAACACCCCATTTATTGGAAGATATGGTTTGAAAATTGATCGTGTGTATAGAACAGAATATCTCTTTCCTTTATGCGAATTGGAATTTGAAGGACATAAATTCTTGGCCCCGAACAATTGGGATGCCCATCTAAGGGAGGAATATAATAATTATATGCAGATACCACCTGAAAATAAACGAGAACAAATACTCGATCTGACTAAGGTAGAAATTTGGTAATGAATAAAGTTCTAATAATAGGGCCTAATTATTTTGGTTATACGAAAAGTATCGCCAAAGCATTTGTCAACCTCGGGTGGAATACTGAAGTTGTTGATTTCGACAATCCTGTCCACCCTTTTAAGGGAATTAACAAAATTCGTTTCAAATTGACAAGCGACAAGGATTCCTTTAAACTGGAAAACAGAAAAAACTGGCAACCAATTATTTGTTCTAAATTTGATAGTATAAAACCCGATTTGGTGTTCGTTCTCAACGGAGATATGTTGTTGACAGACACGCTGGATTATTTCAGAACAAATGGCGCAAAGGTAATAATATGGATGTACGACAATATCAACAGGTTTCCTCATTGCGTTGACAATATCGGACATTGCGACATCTTCGCATGCTTTGACAAGGAGGATGCTGCCAGAGTAGGAGGAGTATTCCTTCCTCAGGCTTGTGATGCGACAACATATTATAAAATTCCAGGTTGCACGAAAGACATTGATATTCTTTTCGTTGGTTTGTGCTGGGGCTATAAGGCAAGAAAAGAACTACTTGCTAAGGTGATAGAAAGGTATCAAAGCACGAGAAAAATCGAGATTTACGGAATATGGTCATATTTCTCAAAAGACCCAATCGGTTGTCTGACAAGACCATATAAACATATAATTCATAATCATTCCATTTCGACAGAAACCGTGAATCAGTTATATAATCGTGCAAAACTTGTCATCAACATTCTGCATGAGGAACAAAAGAATGGAGCAAACCCTAAGGTTTTCGAGATAAGCAGATCAGGTGCATACCAAATTTGCACAAAGAATGAATACATTGCTTCAGTATATCCTAATGAAGAAATCGGACTTTTCGAGACGGAACAGGAATTGTTCGATTTGATTGATTTGGCTTTAAAAAATGGCAATGACGGCAACGAATCATACAGAATTGTCAGCGAAAATCATACTTTTGAAAAGAGAATTTTTTTCATTCTCAATAAGTTATAAATATAAATTTTCCACAACAAATCTTGATTCTTTGACATACTGAGCCCTTCTCAAAGACATGCCCTCACACTATTATACCTTGAAAAATATCAATACTTATTCTTTCTTTATGTTTTGACTGATATATAATCCAATCAATGCCAATATCATAAGGCTTACTACTATCGATGCAATCATCGACCATCTGTGGCAAGTCAGATATAGTTCATCAACACATTTAAACTCTATATCATGCTGTCCTGCAGGTACTTCAACGCCACGAAGCAGGTAATTTGCCCGTTCGATAGGCACTTCACTTCCATCGATATAGCAATGCCATGTCTTGTAGAATACCTCGCTGAATACAGCAAATTGTGCTTTTGGCGAATATGATGAATAGATGATATTGCCAGGACCTTTCATCTCCTTGAGTTCAATTCTTGCAGTACTGTCAACCCCTTGCAATGACTTTTCGTCCTTGATCTGTGACTTCCATTCTTTGTCTATTGTTGCAATCCTATGCATATCTTCCGTACCTATAGCCAGAATTTCCTCGTCAGGCGACTGCATCCATTTTATTTCGTCAACAAACCAACAGTTACCCATTGCATCAGGATTTTGCTGGTACATAGGTCCATTCTGCGTATTGAAGATGATGTATTTCGTGTTAAGCATGTTGAGTACAGGCCACGACAGATTGCCACTGATATAGAAATCGATAATATCCTGATATCTACGCAATTTTGCTGGTGAATAGCCACCAATTGATTTGTGATAATATGATGTACGTGATTCATTGAACGTATTGGTCGTAAGATTCAGCACTCGGTAGTTAGGGTCGTTATCTTCCATTATTTTGCTATCAATCTCGGTCGCCTGTATGTTTTTAGCCTGACGTGCAGGAACAAAGTGTTCCTCATTGAAGAATCGTTTATCTACACTCCATAGGTCGATTAGGCAAAGGAACCCGACTGACGCAACTACAACATTCTGTTTCTTGATGACGTTGTTCTGATAGAGCCAGATTACGACAGCAGCTATCAATATGTAGAGGAACGAACGCCAAGCATCGCCTGACAGCATTGACTGACGGTCCTCGATGAGTGCTGACAATGCCCAGTCTGGCAATTGTTTATCTGTAGCACCAGTAAAATTGAACATACCACTTCCGAAGAGACAGAAGAACAGACAGAGTCCACCGACAACACCAAATGCAATATACAGCATTTTATTGTAGAATTTCTTGTCCTCTTTTTTGTCAATTATGTTTTTCAGACACATCATCGCCATTGCAGCCATAGTGAAGTTTGCAATCACCAACGACATTGAAGGTGTACGGAACTTGTTGTACATCGGCAGATTATAGAAAATCCAATTATTCAGCGATGGCAGATTCCGTCCCCACGACATCATTATTGCAATGATTGTGGCAACAAGTATCCACCAACGTTCCGGTCCCTTGCATACCAAAAGTCCAAGAATGAACAGGAAGCAGATTATAGCTCCCGCATATACAGGTCCAGATGTAAATGGTTGGTCGCCCCAATAGGCTGGAGCATTCTTTACATAGACCGATGCCTGACCCGTAGGACGAAGAGCCTCATAGAATTTGCTTTCGTTGCCAAGGTTGTAATTCGAACTTCCACCATAGAAGTTTGGAATCAGAAGCGTCATAGTCTCAGCTTTCCCATAACTCCACATGTATGCGTAATCAATATCCAGACCGGCTTTCTCCTTTTCGCCATTATTGTTGTTCTGCAATACCGCTCCACCGCGCATCGTCTCTTTTGAATAATCGTAGGTAGGTATCAACTTGTCAACTGCTGGTGTCACCGATAATATAGCCACACACAATAACATTGCCGATGCAACAAAATAGTTCTTGATAGTCTTTTCCTTGATTGCATGAATCAGATAGCAGATTGCCATACATGCCAACATGATAATGACATAATAACTTATCTGTTGGTGGTTCAATACTATGTTCAAGCCGACTGATATGAGAGTCAGCAACGAACCCACAATATATTTTTTCCTGTAGCATAAAATCACTCCTCCTGTTATTGGAGCTATTGTTGCCATTACAAGTCCCTTGCTGACGTGCCCGGCATCTATTATTATCAGGTTGTACGAACAGAACGAATAGGCTATTGCTCCGACAATCGACAACCATGGCGAACATCCAATTGCCAACATGAATATGTAGAAACCAATGAGATAAGCAAACAATACGCCTGCTGTATTTACTGGCAGGAACCCTACAAATGCCTTTGAAACATAGTCAAATACATTATTTGTTCGAGGAGGATAAGTATAATTGGATGGCATACCGCCAAACATGGCATTACTCCAAAAACTTATTTCTCCTGTCTTTTCAAAATGTTGACGGGCATCGTTACCCATACCCAAATACGACACCACATCGCCCTGTGGCAAATCTCTGTTGTCAAAAAAGATAGGTGAAAAAAACACAATAGTCAACAGATAAAACACTGCAATTGCCACAACGTGTGGAACAATCTTTTTCCAATTTATTTTCATATTATTTTATGATATTTTTTCTATAATTTAAAAAAAATCAGCTCTATACTTGCTTTTCAACAACCGGCATATCACTTTTGGAAAACAAATAAATGCCACTGCTAAAACGATACTTTTCAAATCCCCATACAGATATTTGTTTCTCCAAAGTCTGATTCCATCCCTTTTCCTTTTATCGTCAATTTGTTTCAAATCAGGTTCTGCCTTATTGATTGCCTCTATTATTAATGGTATTAGATACCCTTTTTTAATATACAGAAAATCAAGTTCTTTCTGATATCTTTTGTAATATCCTGTTATTCTGAAATATTCAATCAATTTTGAATATATTCCTTGTTTTATATTTGCCTTTTGATCATCTGGTCGTTTTGACACACTGTTCGGCTGTATTCTATAGTTATATCCATTGTAATCCAGACATGCTATCTTTTCTGACAATACTGTTGCAACCCACCAGAAATAGCTGTCTTCTGAGAATTTGCCATTCGGAAAACAGATATCATGTGATTTCAAAAATGATGATTTGTATATGGCTGTCCAAAAATATGCCACACCTTGAGTCATCATCTTTTTTCTTGTATTCTCATCAAAATCAATTGATTTGAATGTGTATTGTTTTAATTTCTGTATTCTGTTTCCCTCAAATACTTTCTGCCCATTGCAAAATACCCAGTCTGATCCAGTTGATTCCGCTTTGTTGTACAATTTTTCATACATCTCTTTTTCAACCCAATCGTCAGCATCGCAGAACCCTATATATTCACCATTGGCTATCTTAATTCCAAGATTTCTTGCTGCCCACGCTCCGCTGTTTTGCATGGTTGCCACCGTAACTATGTGACTTCCTTTCTCATGACTTGTTTTCAGCCTATTGACTATTGTCATACTGTTATCATTTCCATGGTCGTCAACGGCAATGATTTCAATATCATTTATCATCGTCTGTGACAACAACGACAACAGACATTTTTCGATATATTTTTCTGCCTTGAATACCGGTATTATAACGGATATTTTCATCTGCAGGTCAATTTTTCATTTACACCCTCTTCAATCGATATCTCTGCCTTCCAGTATCTATTGAGATATTCATCGCGTGGTGCCACTGCGTACATTACATCCAATGGTCTATACTCACGTCCACCCCACTCTATATTAAGCTTTTGTCCTATCTCTCTGCTTATTATCTCCGCCAGGTCTCTGACTCTTGTTCCTACACATGTTCCGAGATGGAACTCATGCCTGTTTTCTATTACCTCACTATGTTCAACCATTGCGGCAAAGAATCTTGCCACATCTTCTACATGCACGAAATCCAATACCTGCTCGCCTTTCGTCATCTTGACAGGTTCTTCCGAATCTATGCTATCGACCATGTAGTCAATGAGTTTCTTGCCTGTATCCACACCTCCATATACAGTATATGGCACCGCCGTCACATATCTGAATCCACATTTGTCAGCGTAATAATCAACTATATGGCGGAATGCCGATTTTGTTGCTGTATATAGATAGGCATCTCTGAAGCCATTTTCCTGACCGAGTCTGTATTCGGCAAACGAACCTATGTTCACGAACAACATATTGCGACATTCTTGAAGTGCATTTAGCAATCGTGTACCATACATTATATTGCTAATTATCAACTTCTCGATGATCTCTTCGTTGTCACCGCTCGTTGAGTATGTAGCAAGATGCAGAACTACGTCTGGCTTATATTCTTTCACTCTACCCCACTCTTCGGCCCCAATATGCTCTACATTGCCATAAGTCATCAGTTCGTATGCTTTCTCTGTATTGCGGCTCAATGTCAGCACTTTGACATCATCCATCCTGCCGAGCAACGCTACTACCCTTCGCCCGATATATCCTGTTGCACCTGTCACCAAAACCTTTTTCATAACTCGTCCCTCCTATCGGATTCTTCAGGGTCGTGAGGTTCAGGAATCAGGTCCATCAGCAATGACACTCCTTCAGCAACACCCTCAAATGCCATCCAAAGTCCCGGAGCAACAGTCAGTCGCGCATAATTCCCATCTGGCGACAGCACCACCTCTTCCCGTTCATTAGTTTTGTCGTTGACTATAATGAAACGTATTGCTCCTTTCACTACTACCAAATTGAGCGTCATACGGTTATGACGTTTCCATCCTTTTTTCTGACCGCTATATACTTCGCTGAAATACACCTCACCAAACCCACAATAGCCTTCATCGGTTGCTTTCATGGCATGAAGCACATCGCCTTTGCCTGTAGCGATTCTCTTCAATGGCGTTACCTTTACTCCGTCCATGCCAGTTCCTGGTTTATTGCTTTTTCAACGTATGTATCTATCTGTGATACTGTCATTTCATATAGGTCTTTATCTCCTTTGTAGAATTTCTTGTACCAATCGGTGACGAATTCCACTGTCTCTCGATAGACGAGGGTTGAATGCCACCCAAGGTATGCCAATGCCTTGTCACAGTTGAGTTTCAGCAAGGTTGCTTCGTTGAAAGGAACTTGACCAGTCACTTTCACGCAGTTCTCAGCATTCATTCCCCATCTGCGTGCTATGTCCTCGACAAGTTGTTTTACGGTCTTGGTCTGCTCAGCACGTGGACCGAAATTAAACGCTTCACCGTTTTGTACCGACCCATCAGCCAATGACTGACCTAAACGGAGGTATCCTCCAAGAGGTTCAAGCACATGTTGCCATGGACGTGTGGCTTTCGGACTGCGTATCTCGACTGCTCGTCCCTCGGAAAAGGCTTTCACTGTATCAACCACTATCCTGTCTGCGCTCCAGTCGCCTCCGCCAATGACGTTTCCTGCCCTTGCTACACCCATCCTGATGTTTGACTTTTTCTTGATGAACGAATGCCAGTAACTTTTTATGACAAGTTCGGCAGCACCTTTCGAACCCGAATATACATCTTTTCCGCCCATGGCATCATTCTCTCTGTATCCCCAAATCCACTCCACGTTGTCGTATGCTTTGTCTGAAGTGATGAGTACTGCGGTCATTTCCCAATCTACAATATCTCTTATTGCATCGAGGATTGACGCTGTGCCTACTACATTTGTTGTTATTGTGTCAAAAGGGTTGCTGTATGATGTAGAGACGATTGCCTGAGCCGCAAGATGGAATACGAAATCCGGGCGTACCTCTGCAAAGACTTTTTTTACGTCATCTTTGTTGCGAATATCTACCCAATATTGTTTTTCTATCCTATTCTCAAGATCGAGTACTCTGTACATTGCCGGTTCTGTGAGTACCGTGTTCGACAATCCATAGACTTTTGCCCCAAGTTTCATCAACCAGGTTGTCAGCCATGAACCCTTGAAACCTGTGTTACCTGTAACCAATACTTTTTTCCCTTTGTATATATCTCCAAACATGATTTTTCCGACAATATTAAAAATTAAACCATGGTGCATTGCCTTTGTCCCACATTGCGTTCAGTTCCTGGCAGTCACGCAATGTGTCCATAGGTTTCCAGAAACCGGTATGTTTATAGGCATTTATCTCACCTTTCTCCAGCAGACGCTGCATTGGCTGACGCTCGAACATCTCGTGGTCACCTTCAAGCACATCGAACACCCCAGGCTCGCATACAAAAAAACCTGCATTTATCCACGACCCGCCATTCTGTGGTTTTTCGAGGAAGTCTTTTACAGCTCCGTCATCGGCAATCTCCACGACACCAAGTTTTCCGCTTGGCTGGAATGTAGTCATTGTGAGCAGTTTGCCTGCTTTCTCGTGTGCTTCAATTGTTGCTTGAATATCCACATCGCCTACCCCATCACCGTATGTGAGTAGAAATCTCTCGTTGCCAATATATTTCTGGATACGCTTGATTCTTCCTCCAGTCAGAGTGTTGAGACCAGTATCTACCATTGTTACTTTCCAGTCTTCTGAATGGTTATCCAGCACTTCGACACTATTGTCCGACAGATCGACGGTTATATCTGAATTGTGATAGAAATAATTGGCAAAGTACTCTTTTATGACATATTGCTTGTATCCACAGCATATCACGAAATCCTTGATTCCGTAATGGTTGTAAATCTTCATGATGTGCCATATAATTGGCTTGCCTCCTATCTCGACCATAGGTTTAGGAATCAGTCCTGTATGTTCGCTCAGTCTTGTTCCAAACCCACCTGCCAGTATAACTGCTTTCATATCTGAATTTTGTTTATTGTCTATATAATGTTTCAGCCGCTGCATTCGATGCTTTTCTGGTTATCATCTCCTCGATGAATCCCAATCCATACCCAAACAGCTGGGTGTATGATGTAACTATCGAAAGCAATGCAATGCTCAATTTCCTGTTTCTAACCAACGATTCAGTGAATAATCCCAACACATATATAATAATAGGAACAACACACCACCATCGCCATGCTATGGCAAGTATCACAAGCAATATATTTCCAACTACGAAACAACTTGGCAATAGAAATGTAGGTTTCAAAGCACCTTTATGCCTGCTCGCCAGCAAAATTCTTGCTTTTCCGAATGTATTTGTCTGCCTGAAGAATCCTTTCAGTGTTATCCTGCGTTTGTGACAAACCACAGCCTCGCGTATCAGTTTCACTTTGAATCCAGCCTCACGTATTCTCATGCTCAGATCCACGTCTTCGCCTATCATGTCTAAATATCCACCTGTCTTCTCGAACACCTCGCGACTGAAACCCATATTGAAAGCTCTTGGCTGATATTTGTAAACATCTTTCATTCCGCCTCTTATTCCGCCTGTTGTCATTATCGAGGTCATTGAATAGTTTATCGCTAACTGTAGGTCGGTAAAAGTCTCGTTTGCAGAGTCTGGTCCGCCATAGCAATCTACATACTCCTCATCAAGTGCTTTCCTCACTGTGGCAATGTAATTTTCTGGTAATGTCACGTCAGAATCAAACAGCATGAAGTAATCGCCAGTCGATTCACGCATACCTCTGTTACGTCTTTCCGATCGTCCTGTATTGTCCGACAAATAATGTATTTCTACTATATCGCTATATTTCTCGCATACGCTTTTACACGAGCGGTCGCACTCCCCTTCCATCACCATCACGTCAAAACCCTTGTCGGTCTGTCGAGCTAAGGAACCGAGCAACTCGTCCATTTCGTCCGGACGGTTATATACAGGTACTATTACCGAAAACTTTATCATCACAACAACTTCTTAATGTTTGCTTTGTATGCTTCAACTCCTGGCTGGTCGAATGGATTGACGCCAAGCATCCTGCCACTCACTGCACAAACCAGTTCGAAGAAATATATCAATTGTCCGAGGTGATACTCGTTGATCTGAGGAATGGCTATCCTCAGGTTTGGCACTCCTCCATCTATATGTGCCATTCTTACTCCCTTCTCAGCTACAGAATTTATATAACCTATTGTGTACCAAGAATATTTATTCAGTTTATCAAGATTGTCCTTCGTGCGTGGCACCTCCATTTCGTATTTTCCGTGTTCCACTGATACCACTGTCTCAAACAGATGACGTTCACCCTCCTGAACATATTGTCCAAGCGAATGGAGGTCAGTTGTGTAACTTACCGATGCAGGGAACAATCCTTTACCTTCCTTACCCTCGCTCTCACCGAACAGCTGTTTCCACCATTCACCTAGGTATCTCAATCGTGGGTCGAAATCGACAAAGAGTTCAATTTTTTTCCCGTTGCGGTACATTATATTTCTGAGTGCTGCATAATCGATTATCTCGCCACATGCCTCTACCCCTCTGTGTGGACGATAGAAATCGAATGCTCCTGCTATTAACTGCCGGATATCGTATCCCGCAACTGCTATTGGCAGCAGACCTACCGCTGAAAGCACTGAGTATCTGCCACCTATGTTGCCTGGAACTTCAAACATCTCATATCCGTTCATTACGGCAATGTCGTGAAGTGCACCTTTTTCGAGGTCAGTGATACAGACAATATGTCTTGCTGCAAATTCCTCACCTGATTCCTGTTCCATCTGGTTTCTGAACACACGGAACGCTATTGCCGTTTCGAGTGTAGTTCCTGATTTCGAAATACATACAATACCGAATTTCTTTCCTTTCAGATAATTGCTCATCTCAACGATGTAGTCCTGCGCAAGGTTGTTTCCGGCAAACAGTATCTCGGGTTCTGTCTTTCCGAAATGTGGTTTCAAGGCTTCAATTACTGCTTTAGCACCGAGATAGCTTCCTCCTATTCCGCACATTACCACTGCTTCGCAATCGTTTCTCAACCGTCTTGCTGCATCTTCTATCTTATCAATCGTTGGCCGTATATCTGCGGCTATCGAAAGCCAGCCAAGCCAGTTTTCACCTTGTTCATAGTCGTTGATCAGTCCCTGCATGGCATCTACGGCTTCCTGCCGTGCCTCCTGCAATTCCTCTGCATCGACAAATTTTGCCGAACCTGTAATGTCAAGTATCATAGTTTATCAGTTTACGTGTGATATAAGGTCGCGCATTGTCCTGTCAGCGTCAGCCTTGTTGTATAATATCTGCCAGACTGCCTCCATGATTGGCATATCAACATGGTATTTCTCGTTTATCTCATGGATGCATTTTGTGCCATAATATCCTTCGGCTATCATTTCCATCTCCATCTGAGCCGTCTGCACGCTGTAACCTTTACCTATCATTCCTCCGAAAGTCCTGTTTCGCGAGAATTTGGAATAGGCAGTCACCAGAAGGTCGCCGAGATAGACCGATTCCTGCACGTTCCTGTGTGCAGGATATACAGCGTTTGCGAATCTGTTCATCTCCTGCAAGGCATTGGATATAAGCACAGCCTGAAAATTATCGCCATATCTCAGACCGTGACAGATTCCGGCAGCAATGGCATATATGTTTTTCAGTACCGATGAATACTCCACTCCACAGATATCGTCCGATATCATTGTCCTGACATAATTGGTCGAGACAACCGACGATATGAATTTTGCAATCTCTCTGTCCTTGCACGCCACTGTCAGGTATGTTATTCTCTCCAATGCTATCTCTTCAGCATGGCTTGGTCCGCTGAGAGCCACCACATGTTCTGAAGGCACTTTATAGAACTGTTCGAGGTATTCCGAAATGAGCAGGTTCTCGTCTGGAACTATTCCCTTGATGGCAGTCACTATTATTTTATCGTCTATCTTGCGACGGAGTTTGGCGAGGTGCGATTTGAAGAAAGGTGATGGTGTAGCGAAGAACAGCACGTCGTTTTCAGCCACTGCCACATTTATCTTGTCGGTGAATTTAATGTTGTCAACGTCAAATTCCACCGACGAGAGATATGACGGATTGTGTCTCTGTTTCACGAATTTGTCAATCTGCTCCTGTCGGCGCATATACCATGTGATGTGCCCGATGTTGTCCATCAGTATCTTGGCTATTGCCGTTGCAAAACTGCCGCCTCCCATGACAGCTACTCTTATGTTCGTATTATCCATTTTTCTCTGTTTTTTCGAATGCCTCGATTATACGTCCGACCAGCTGGTGTCTTACGATATCTTTCTGGTCAAATTCAACGATTGAGACACCCTTGATTTTCTTAAGTCTCTCAACAGCATCCCTTAGTCCGGATTTCTGGTCATGAGGCAGATCCACCTGTGTGAGATCGCCGGTGACTATCATCTTCGACCCGAATCCGAGTCGCGTGAGAAACATCTTTATCTGCGCAATACTTGTGTTCTGTGCTTCGTCCAGTATTATTACAGCATTGCTGAGTGTCCGTCCGCGCATGAATGCCAATGGTGCAATCTGGATTGTCTTTTTATCCATATACTCACCAAGCTTTGTTGCGGGTATCATGTCTTCCAGAGCATCATACAATGGCTGGAGATATGGATCCACCTTGTCTTTCATGTCGCCTGGCAGGAAACCGAGTTTCTCGCCTGCCTCGACTGCAGGACGCGACAATATTATCTTCTTTACTTCTTTGTTTTTCAGTGCCCTGACTGCCAGTGCTATGGCGGTATATGTTTTTCCCGATCCGGCAGGACCTATGGCGAACATCAAGTCGTTTTTTCCATATTCCTCGACAAGCACTTTCTGGTTCTTTGTCCTTGCGCATATCACTTTGCCACCTACTCCGTGCAAAATATCGTTGTTGTTTGCCACAACTTCCACCTCATTGCCTTTCAACACATCAACTACCTCCTTCTCGGTCAGCATGTTGCGTTGAAGAGCCATATTCATCATCGTTCTCAGGTTTTCCTCAAGTTTTTCAACTTCAGCCTCCTCACCAACGAGTTTCATCGTCCTTCCTCTCGCCACAATCTTCACTCCCGTCATCAGGTCTTTTATAGTCCTGATATTACAATTGTTGATGCCGTAGAACACCAACAAATCCACATTCTCGTCTATTTCAAAAAACTTTTCTACCATTCGGTTATAAATAAAAAATCAGGGGTATTTCCCAGAAATTTGAAACACCCCTGAATAATTATTACCATGCGAACAATGGATAGTTAGCCATCATTGCATTAACCTCTTTACGTACTGCTGCGATAACCTCTTCATTCGTAGGGTCGCTGAGTACACGGTCAATCCATGCAACGATGTCTTTCATCTTGTCCTCTTTCACACCACGTGTAGTGATGGCTGGAGTACCGAAACGGAGACCTGAAGTCTGGAATGGGCTGCGTGTATCGAATGGAACCATGTTCTTGTTGGTTGTGATGTCAGCAGCAACGAGAGCCTTCTCAGCCACTTTTCCAGTCAACTCAGGGAACTTGGTACGAAGGTCAACGAGCATTGAGTGGTTGTCTGTACCACCACTGACAATCTTGTATCCGCTTGCCATGAATGCGTCAGCCAAAGCAGCAGCATTTTTCTTTACCTGCTTCTGATACTCTTTGAACTCTGGTTTGAGAGCCTCGCCGAAAGCAACTGCCTTTGCAGCGATTGTGTGTTCCAATGGACCACCTTGGCATCCTGGGAATACAGCTGAATCAAGCAGAGCCGACATCATCTTGACTTCGCCCTTTGGAGTTGTCTTGCCCCATGGATTAGGGAAATCCTGACCCATCATGATGACACCACCACGTGGACCACGGAGAGTCTTGTGGGTTGTGGTAGTCACGATGTGAGCATATTTCACAGGGTTGTCGAGCAGACCTGCTGCAATGAGACCTGCTGGGTGCGACATATCTACCATGAAAATGGCACCGATTTCGTCAGCCACCTTGCGGATACGTGCGTAATCCCACTCACGGCTGTATGCTGATGCACCTGCGATAATCAGTTTTGGTTTGTTCTCACGTGCAACGCGCTCCAATTGGTCGTAATCCACACGACCATCGCTTTCTTTGACGCTGTACTCCAATGCCTTGTAGTTGATACCCGACATGTTTACAGGAGAACCGTGTGAAAGGTGACCACCGTGCGACAGGTTCAATCCAAGGAATGTGTCGCCTACGTTCATACAAGCCATGAACACTGCCATATTGGCCTGTGCTCCAGAGTGTGGTTGTACGTTTGCCCAACATGCACCGAACAACTGTTTCAATCTCTCGATGGCAATTGTCTCTGTCTGGTCAACTACCTCGCAACCACCATAATAACGTTTGCCAGGATAACCCTCGGCATACTTGTTTGTCAGAACAGAACCCATAGCTTCCATCACCTCGTCCGATACGAAGTTCTCCGAAGCAATCAGCTCGATGCCTTTCATCTGACGCTGACGCTCTTTCTGAATCAAATCAAAAACTTGATTGTCTCTTTCCATTGTGTTTATAATTAAGTAATTAGTTAAATCCTATAAATTGCATATAAAACGCTGCAAATTTACACATTATTATTTGAATAACCAATGTTTTTATTCATTTTTTTATTCACTGCATATAGATTCCAATATCTCTTCACCGGCAAACGTCCGTTTGTAGAATATCGGATACCCTGTATTAACTGGAAACTGTGCCTTGTTTATATGCTTCAAAGCACCAAAATCTGGTGACCCGAAATCAAAACTTGCTCCATATAATAATATTATACCTCGCTGATTGTCAATTATCCAGAATCCTCCACCGCAACATTCGCAATCTCCTTCGGGCAATAGATCCTTATGATATTCCACATCGCCAAAAATCATTGCTCCATCTTTTGTGATAATGAATTTTTTCATGTCGTATAAAAAAATAAGTTGCCTAACTTCTGTCAGACAACTTCTGTTTTTGTGGTGCCACCAGGAATCGAACCGGGGACACAAGGATTTTCAGTCCTTTGCTCTACCAACTGAGCTATGGCACCATCAGGTTTTCACCCCTTCTTTTGCGACTGCAAAGGTACGAACTTTTCCCGACCTGACCAAACTTTTTCGCAATTATTTTTAATAAAATCACAAATCGCTGATTTTCATACTATCCGCTTTATCTTTTATCTGTTGATATGCCTCATTTAGTGATTTCCAAGCCTCCTTGAATTCATCTCTGTCCTTCAGTCCGAACTCTTCCGACCCTGAATTGTTGAGTTTGTCGTACAAAAAACCCAATGTCAATTTCTCTGTAGGAATGCCTATCTGCCACTTCTGAGAATGCTTATCTGCCAACGTCGGTGTCAGAATGCCGACCTTTTCCAGTTTCATCACCGATTTATCTACCAGCCTTATCGGCAACTGCATTGATTTAGCAATGTCGTTTTCCGACACCGGACCTTCTCCGTTCTCGAATGCCTTGATGAACATTCTTAGAACAACTACTATCACGAAATCCTTGTATCTTCGAGATATGTTGTCAACGTCTGATTTGTAATAGAATGTATTTATGTTCTGCAAAGTATAGCACAATTCCGAGCCATACAAAACAACAAGCCACAGCAGATGCAATTCAAACAGCAGCAATGGTATTGCAGCGAAACCGCCATACACTGCATTGTATCTCGACAGCCATATCTGACCGAACAGGTATAGCTGGATGAGTGCCTTGAAAAGGATTCCTGTTATCAGTCCAGATAATAGTGCAGGCTTGAATTTCACGTTAGTATTCGGCACAATGAAATAAATCAATGTGAACATTATACCATACATCAGGAAACCAAGCCATTTTGCCAGAGTCTCACCCATAACAATCACCATACTGTTGATTATCACTATGGCAATCGGCACTATAATGAATATAGTGATGTACATCGTTATCTGGTTGACGATTGACCTGTCGCGTTTCACGTTCCAAACTATGTTGAACTGGCTTTCAGCCTTGCGCAATATGCCTATCACTGCCCACAGCAACACGAATATGCCCACCCCAAGGAATGTTCCTTGCTGGGTATAAGCCAGATATCTGTCAACAAAACCCATCACTGTGTCAGCCACATCCTGATGGTCAGAGAATAGTTTCGTAACGAAATTGTTCAGTGCTTCCTGCACTCCGAATCCACGTCCTATCGCTATGAACAAGGCAAGTATTGGCACTGCTGCAAGTATCGTGTTGTATGTAAGCGAAGCAGCCCTATCCACCACCCTGTCGTTTACGAACCTCTTGATTGATATGGCAACAATGCTTACGACACGGTATACCTTGCCTCTCCATCCAACTACGGAATCAATCCTGTATATGTCTGAACTCAGCCACGACTCAACCAGTCGTATGATCTCTTTTACGCTTTTCATAAAAGCTGTTGTTTTCAAAATATATAAAAAAATAATCAGCAGGTCTGTAAGCCGGGTTCTGTGCTTTGCCTTAGGGCAAAGTGTCTGTCATTAATCTACTCCGCCGGTTGCCCGACGGCTCTATCGTTCTACCCACTCGACATCGGGCGGGCAACCCTCAAACGTCGATATACATGAACTTTCAACCCATTGCGACACAGCTGCCTGCGTCTCCGCCGACACTGGTGGGCTCTTACCCCACCTTCTCACCCTTACCCCATTTGGGGCGGTTGTTCTCTTCTGCCTTACCCGGACATTGCTGCCCGCTTTCAGTTAAAAAGAATGGTGCCCTGTGTTGCCCGGACTTTCCTCCCGCATCATTGCTGATGCCAGCGACAGACCGTCCTGCTGATTATTATTGTTTTTTCTTTACCGAGAATCCGAATTTTCCTATCTCTTCACCTAATTTATAGTAATGTCCGTGCGAATACGATATGAGTTTCGCATCCTGCAGACGGAATTCGCCAGTCTCAGGGTCAATGAATTTCTCGTCAGCCCTGATGTTCACCACTTCGGCTATTATCATATTGTGCGACCCGAGTTCTTTGATTTCCACTACCTTGCATTCTATTGCTAATGGCGATTGCCCTATAGTTGGTGATTTCACCATCTCGCCTTCCATTGGTGTAAGTCCCGTCTCCTTGAATTTGTCATATTCCTTGCCGCTCTTCACTCCACACCAGTCAGTCTCGCGAGCCATCTCCTCGGTCGTGAGATTGATGGTAAATTCCTTCGTCTGCTCTATCAAAGGATATGAATACCGCTCCGGGCGAACTGATATATAGCACATTGCAGGGTTTGTGCATATCGTCCCTACCCATCCTATAGTTATCAGGTTCCAGTTCTCACGTCTATCCCCAACCCCTACCAGCACTGCCGGCAATGGATATATCATAGTCCCTGGTTTCCAATTCTGTTTCATTTTGTATGGTATTTTTTGTTGTATAAATCGCTTGTCTTCCCGCTGAAACGGCCGCTTGACCTCCAGTTCCTGTCGTTATAGGTTTCGTCGATTTGCCACTGTCGCCCTTGTCTGACGTATTTCTCGATGAACCACAGCTGCTCTTCGGTGAAGTCGTTTCCGAACTCACATACATCGTGTCCAGCTCCTACTACCCTTCTGAGGTAATACGGATAACCTGCCTTCTCGAATCGTTTCACAAGTTCCGACGATCCGAAGAAACCAAGGCTTCCAAACTGTATCTTACTGTATTTTACCACATTATCTTTAGTTCCGTGCCACATCATCGTTGGGGCAGGAGCGTGTAGCGTGTAATCCACCAACCCTTCCCTCGAGAATATTGCCCCTGCGAATGCCATTACTCCAGCAAACCTGAAATCTGCTGGTATCTCTTTTGCATATTCACTTCCACGAGCATGGTAATAATCTGTTTGCAAGACCGTTATCGCACCGGCACTGCTTCCTGTGGTAATTATCTTTTGTGGGTCTATATCCCATTTCCTGCCATATTCCACTATGTACGCAACCGCCATGCTCAGGTCTTCGACTGCCCAGTGGATAGACTTCTCCATCTCATTGATGAACTTTATCTTGTCGGAACTGCAGAATCCCTTCATTCCCAATCGATAATCTATTGCAATAGTAGTGAAACCGAGGTTCTGCATCTTACGGCAATAGTCGGTTGTCACACTGTCGCGTCTGCTTCCAGACTTGAATCCTCCACCGAACACGTAGATAATGCACTCGTCCTGCTTCACCTCCTGTCGTCCCACGTAGATGTCCATCTTCATCTCAGTCTCACCCCTCTTCCCGAAAGTCACTGTTTCCTGCGCATAAATATTTATGCAACAAAGTATTGTGATTATAAATATTGTCTTTCTCATAGTTTTAGAAAAAATATCGTTTCTGTTCCTCTTTCTCTTTATGAGTCCTTGCGACATACACTTTTCTTCCTGTATAAGGGTCGATACCTGCATTGTACATCTCAGTTGCGTATGTCATTGGTGTAGGCGTAAAATCCTGCACCTGCTCCAGATGGAAGTTCAGACCCTTTTTCACCTTTTCGGCAAGGTCAGCCATATCTCGTTTTGTACATCCTGGATGTGACGATATGAAATACGGTATTATCTGCTGCCTGAGTCCTGCCTCACGGTTTATCTTGTCAAATTGATTCTTGAACTCGCAAAATAATGAGAATGACGGTTTTCTCATCAATTTCAATACCTCTTCACTTGTATGTTCCGGTGCAACCTTCAATCTTCCACTTACGTGTTTTACAACCAGTTCCTTTATATAATCTCTATTATTCCTGTCTATAAAGTCATCTCCTGTCTCGTGCATTGCAATATCATACCTCACCCCGCTGCCAATGAACGATTTCTTGACTGACGGCAGTGCATCTACAGCCCTGTACAGGTGCAGCAATGCAGTGTGGTCAGTGTCCATATTCTTGCATATTGTCGGAAATGCGCATGACGGCCGCATACATCGTTTGCACATATTTTCGTCCTTTCCCCTCATTCTGTACATATTGGCGGATGGACCTCCCAAATCACTAAGATATCCTTTGAAATCAGGGTCTTCGGTCATCTTGCGGACTTCTTTCAGCACTGATTCCTCCGACCTCGACACAATGAATTTGCCTTGGTGCATAGAGATGGTGCAGAAGGCACAACCGCCCCAGCAGCCTCTATGGGTGTTGACCGACCAGCGAATCATATCGAATGCAGGTATTCTCTTCCCTTTGTATTTCGGGTGCGGCAGTCGCGTGAACGGCAATTCATACACATGGTCGAGCTCCTCGGTCGAAATAGGTGCGAATGGTGGTCTTATCACAATGTTGCACTCCCCCGTTCTCTGTACAATCACTGTGTCGTTCAGCTTGTTGCTCTCCTGTTCAACGACCTTGAAGTTCTCGACAGCCACCTTTTTGTCGCTTCTGCATTCCTCAAAACTCTTGAGCATACAGACCTCCTCACCAGCTGCTGACTGGTATTTTCCGGTGACATACCCCACCTGCCTCAACTTATGACAATCCGCAATCGTTCCCCCTTCGATAAAAGTCTTGCAGACCTCACGCATCACCTTCTCGCCCATTCCGTAAACCAGCAAGTCTGCCCCACTCTCAATCAGTATTGACGGTTTGTATTCGTCATCCCAGTAGTCGTAATGAGCCAGACGTCTTAGCGAAGCCTCGATTCCGCCAATCACTATAGGCACATCTGGATAAAGTTCTTTCAGTATCTTGCAATAAACGGTCGTAGCCCTGTCAGGTCTTGCCCCATACCGTCCGTCTGGAGTATAGGCGTCATCGTGCCTGAGTCGCTTGCCAGCGGTATAGTGGTTGACCATCGAGTCCATCACACCTGCCGTCACAGCAAAGAACATTGACGGTTTGCCGAACTTCTTGAAATCACGGTAATCGCCATGCCAGTCAGGTTGAGGCACGACAGCCACTTTCAGCCCGCAATCCTCAATGATTCTGCCTATTATGGCAGTTCCGAACGATGGATGATCAACGTATGCGTCACCTGTGAACAGCACAACGTCCACCCCACTCCATCCCCTCAGCTCCATCTCCTTCTTCGTCGTTGGCAACCAGCGTTTTAAATCCATTCTTTCGTCCATGTCGGAATTGTTTCTAAATTGCCTGCAAAGTTACAATTTTTTTTCGGAAAGTTCCGTTAATTACGGCAATATATTTTCCCCATCGTTAACTTTATTCTGGTCAGTTTTTGGAATAATTGCAACATCTTATTGATTTTCACCAAATCACGATATCTGTTCATTCCTATCATTCAAGATAAAAACCAGCCCAAAAATATCTACCTGTTACGTAATCCAATGACGACCTTCTTGCGATTTACGAAATAGACTCCAGCTGGAAGCGATGAAAATGGTGCATACATACGTCTGCCTTGATAAACCACCCGTCCCGCCGCATCAACTATGCGTACATTTTCGGCTTCGTTCGTTTCGTCATCTGTAACATATATGTCATTCGTTGAAACACTGTCGTTTATCTCGACATTAACAACAACCGAATCCTTCAGGCAATGTCTTGTCACAGTGAGCATCACTTCATACGTTCCGTTGGCAGGAAACGTATGTATCACCGTCTCGCCATAACAACTACTGCCATCACCGAAATACCATTCCCAGTTGTCAACGCTATCGGTTTGCGCTCTGAACGAAACAGTCGCATTGCCAACGTTTTGGTATGTGAAGGCAGCAACAGGCATCTTCCTCTTCCAGACGTAGAGCGAGTCATAGACCACTGTTCGGGCAGCCTCTCGAATTACTCTCGCTGTTGCCGTATCGAGCGACGAGTTGTATGAAACCAAAGTCGGGTCTTTCTCGAAAATCATTGTATAGAAGGCACAAGCAGCTGCATAAGTCCCTGCTACTGATGGATGACTTTCGTCTTTCGAATACAGTTCAATCGACTTATGATTATGACGTAGATAGTACCAAACCTTGCCAGCAGGACACACCGAAGCATGGAAAGCATTGCCCATATAGATGTACCGTTCGCGCAGCAGGCTATCCATCCCCTCGTAAGTGCCGAGAGGCGGATAGATTTCGGCATTGACAGCATCACCGTTTTTTCGACCCCAAGTCATGAAAAACATCGGTTCAGGGCAATCGCTGTAGGCATAGATCGAATCAACCAGCATTTCAGCATACGGATAGACATCTTCCTCGACCTGCCATAATGGGAAGGAGGGGAACTGGCTCTGCTCCTGCAGAACGACCACATCCCAACCGCCCTGCCGTATCAAATCCATCGACCCATTCAGACAATGCTGCCGGAAAGTACAACCGCCTGGGGTGTTGCTCGAATAGCTGATTTTATCATTGGTCGATGATGCCATATCGGCAATCATAGCAGGCAAATCGTTTGTATAAATATAGCTGTTGCCGATAAAAAGAGCATTCTTCTGTGCTGAGGCACAAGAAATTACAAAACACAAAGTCACAAAAATATATTTCTTCATACGACAATTTTTCCAATTTATCAAATAGTTATCAATCTTGCGTTTATACATACTTTTCACACTTTTTCTGACTAATTGCGTTGCAAAGGTATATACTTTTACTGACATAAGCAAATTATT
>JAKSNT010000033.1 GCA_024399575.1 Paludibacteraceae bacterium | reverse complement strand
AGAAAAAAACAAGTGAAGAAAAAAATCGACAAATGCTTTCGTAGGTAAAAAAAAAATAGTACCTTTGCAGGTCGGAACAAATATATACGAAAAATCTATTTATTGCTATGGGTAAAGTACTGATTATAGGAGCTGGAGGTGTAGGTACGGTGACTGTCCACAAGATAGCTCAGAATCACGATGTGTTCACTGAAATAATGCTCGCAAGCCGCACAAAGTCGAAATGTGACGCCATTGCCGAGCAGGTAAAGCAGAAATATGGTGTTGAAATCAAGACAGCTCAGGTCGATGCTGACAACGTCGAAGAACTAGTAAGACTGATGAAATCGTTCGGTCCGAAATTGGTCGTGAACGTTGCCCTCCCTTATCAGGACCTCACTATCATGGAAGCTTGCCTACAGTCGGGCTGTAACTACCTCGACACAGCGAACTACGAGCCTAAGGACGAAGCTCATTTCGAATATTCATGGCAATGGGCTTTCCACGACAGGTTCAAAGATGCTGGTCTCTGCGCAATACTGGGCTGCGGATTTGACCCCGGATGCTGCAGCGTCTATACAGCATACGCTGCAAAACACCACTTCGACGAGATACATACGCTCGACATCGTGGATTGCAACGCAGGCGACCACCACAAGGCTTTTGCAACAAACTTCAACCCTGAAATCAATATCCGCGAAATCACCCAGAAGGGTCGCTACTACCTTGACGGGAAATGGGTACAGACTGGTGCCCTCGAAATACACAAGCCGCTCAACTACCCCGAAATCGGTTCTCGCGAGTCGTACTTGATGTACCACGAGGAGTTGGAATCACTCGTCAAGAACTACCCTACCATCCGCCGTGCACGCTTCTGGATGACCTTCGGTCAGGAGTACCTGACTCACCTCCGCGTGATTCAGGACATCGGAATGGCACGTATAGACGAGATAGACTACAACGGCGTGAAAATTGTCCCTCTGCAGTTCCTCAAGGCAGTGCTGCCTCAGCCTGAAACTCTCGGCGAAAACTACACTGGCTACACCTCAATAGGCTGCCGCATACGCGGCATCAAGGACGGCAAGGAGCGCACATATTATATATACAACAACTGCTCGCACCACGAAGCCTACCTCGAAACAGGCACCCAAGGCGTAAGCTACACGACTGGAGTACCTGCGATGACCGGTGCATATATGTTCATGACCGGCAAATGGACTGGAAAGGGTGTGTTCAACGTTGAGCAGTTCGACCCAGACCCATTCCTCGAAAAGGTAGCTGCAAGCGGTCTGCCTTGGCACGAAATCATCGATGGCGACATTGAAATGGAGAAATTATGAAAGAGAAAATCGACAACCTAATAGAAATAATCAAGGGGCTGAACGCAAATACGGCTGAAGAACTGGAGGCTATCCGTCTCAAATACCTCAGCAAGAAAGGCGAGATTCAAGATCTGATGAACGAATTCCGCACTGTTCCCAACGAACAGAAACGAGAAATCGGTCAGCGACTGAACATGCTCCGCGACCTCGCACAGGCTCGCATGACCGAACTGAAGGAGAAGATAGAAACCCTCAAACAGGAGGGCGACCGCCTGGACCTCACCCGCACCGCCGAGCCTATAGCCCTTGGCACACGCCACCCTCTCTCGCTCGTCCGCCAGGAAATCATCGATATTTTCTCGCGCATAGGGTTTGCGGTGGCTGAAGGTCCTGAAATAGAAGACGATTGGCATGTGTTCGGAGCACTGAATTTCCCTCCCGAACACCCTGCACGCGATATGCAGGACACCTTCTTCGTAGAGAAGAATCCTGACATCCTGTTGAGAACGCACACATCAAGCGTGCAGACTCATGTCATGATGACACAGAAACCGCCTATCCGAGTGCTATGCCCAGGACGTGTCTATCGCAACGAGGCAATCTCGGCACGAGCACACTGCTTCTTCCATCAGGTTGAAGGCCTGTACATAGACAAGAACGTATCATTCGCCGACCTGAAACAGGCACTGCTATATTTCGCTCGCGAAATGTTCGGTGAAGAGACCGAGATAAGGTTGAGACCTTCATATTTCCCTTTCACCGAACCATCGGCTGAAATGGACATCTCGTGCAACATCTGCGGCGGCAAGGGCTGCGCATTCTGCAAGCAGACAGGCTGGGTAGAGATATTAGGTTGCGGAATGGTTGACCCCAACGTGCTTGAGGCCTGCGGCATAGACTCGAAAGTCTATTCCGGCTATGCTTTTGGAATGGGCGTCGAACGTATCACCAACCTGAAATACCAGGTGAAGGACCTTCGTCTGTTCTCAGAGAACGACGTGCGTTTCCTCGAAGAATTCAAATAAACTGAAAATAAAAACCATAAACAGATAAATTATGAAAATTGCAATTCGTATTGCGCTCGTAGTGGTCATTGCAGCAATGGCTTATCTATGCACAATGAGTATCATGACTCCTATCAAGTTCGACCAGGAGAGAGAAAAACGCGAAAAAGCCATTATCCAAAACCTCATCGACATCCGTACTGCACAAATCGAGTACAAGAAACTCAACGGTGTATATTGCGCAGATGCTGACGAGCTGGTTAAATTCATCGAAGAAGGCAAAATGCCTATGGTACTGAAAGAAGGTACACTTACTGATGAACAGTTGAAGAACGGTCTGACAGAGCAAAAGGCACTTGCAATCATCAAGAAAGGCAATGCCAAGGAGATTGCAGAAAATGGTCTTGAGGGATTCCGCCGTGATACCGCCTACGTGACTGTATATGAAAGTCTTTTCGCAAGCCGTTACACAATGGAGCAGGTCAAGAACATTATTTATGTGCCATACTCCGAGAAACAGGGTGAGAGGGTGAAATTCAGCTTCGACACTGCAAGATTCACCAACAATAACACCCAGATGGTAACTCCTCTCGTTCAGGTCGGCGTAGAATACGACACATACCTCGGCGACCTCAACCATCAGCAATTGGTCAACCTCAAGGACTTCCAGAGCAAGCTCCAGGAGCAGAAAGAAGACAAATTCCTCGGACTGCGCTTCGGTTCTATAATTGAATCGAACAACAACGCCGGAAACTGGGAATAATAGGACCACGACATATAATAGCTGGACGGGTTTCGACCCGCCCGGCAATTGTTGTTTTATGGCACATGGTAGATTTGTCATAGTACCAGACGAGTTGGTTTCGCCGGAAAGCATGGTCAACCTGATTCCTGCACCACTGCACCTACGCAAACGCATGCATGTGGTAAAACACGAAATCACGGACGGGTTATCCATTATATTCCAAGCAACTGACGAAGGAGATTCGCCACACGAAATGGAACATCTGCTGTCAGTTTCGCTGTCAACCGCAGGAATTTCGCTACATGCTGAAATAATCGACGACAGATTGAACATAGCAGTGTCGGACAGCGACACTCTAGTGTTCGCCAACTCCATACACCTCGACAATATTGAAGAGGATGACAGAACGGACGTCTTGTATCACATCCTGGCAGTGCTCGACCATCTGAATCTCGACACGGCGAAAGTGCCTGTGACATTCAGCCGTGACATAGATTCCAACCTCAGACACCTCCTATCGAGATACCTATGTATAAAATAAAGTAAATTCTTAACAATGCGCATAGTTAGCGGTAAATTCCGCGGTCGTCACTTCGACCCGCCGACCAACATAACAGCACGACCTACCACTGATTTCGCCAAGGAATCGCTCTTCAACCTCATCGACAACATCATGGACATTGATGGCACTACAGCACTGGACCTCTTCTCTGGCACAGGTTCAATAAGCTACGAACTGATTTCACGAGGTGCAGCATACGTCACTTCGGTAGAAATGGCTCAGACACAGCTTGCTTTTATACACAAAGTCTGCGGACAACTGAAAATAGACAACATGCGAATCGTGAAGCAGGAGGTGTTCCGCTTTCTCAACTCGACCACGGCATCATACGACCTCATATTCGCCGACCCACCATACCAACTGCCGAACATAGAAGAGATACCAGATGCTGTGCTCAGCAACAAGCATCTGAACCCTGACGGAATACTGATAGTGGAACATGGTGCCAAAACCTCGTTCGAGACTCATCCTGCCTTTTTCCAGCACAGGAACTACGGCAACGTGCATTTCTCGTTTTTCCGTCACAACAGACAATAAAACACAATGAACGACCTCAAACAACAGACCACAAAGTCCATAATCTGGAATTTCATGGACAAGATTGGCTACCAGCTCATTGCACTTCTGGTAGGCATCTTCACCGTGCGTCTGCTGACACCTGAGGATTTCGGATATATCGGTGCACTTGCCGTTTTCACAGCCCTAAGCACAGTGCTAGTAGAAAGCGGATTCACCGCAGCTCTCGTCCGCCGCAAGGAAAACACCGACAGGGAATATACCGCTGCCTTCATCTTCAACGTCATACTCAGTATAATACTCTACCTCATACTCTTCGTCTCAGCAAAAACAATAGCCGATTACTATAAAATGCCGCCTCTGACCGACCTTGCGAAGGTAATATTCATTGCAATCATACTGAATTCGCTGACAATCATCCAAACCATCATCCTCACGAAAAACCTCGAATTCCGGAAACTGACCATAGCAAACCTCAGCGGGATGTGCGTATCGGCTGTAATAACCCTCTGGATGGCAGCAACAGGCTGGGGATACTGGGCAATAGCAGCACAACAGATTTCGCAGATTGTAGTCAAGGTGATACTGCTTTGGATATTCAGTTCGTGGCGACCAGTACGCATCAAACTTGCTGACTTTGCGATAATACGCGAACTGCTGTCGTTCAGCAGCCTGCTCATACTCTCCTCGACCATATCGACCATAATGAAATACGTTTACAACGTATTCATAGGTCCCCGCTATACGACCGATGACCTCGGATATTATTCCCAGGCGAACAAATTTCACCAGATACCATACAACGTAATATCAGGTTCAATCGTAGGTGTGGCATACCCTGTACTCACTTCGCTAAACGACTCGAACGAACGTCAACGGCTATATATGCACAAAATCATGCGCATGATTGCCTTCACAATCTTCCCTACGATGATCGGATTCATCGCAATCTCTGAAAACTTCGTTCATGTAGTGCTGACTGACAAATGGCTGCCTATACTGCCATACTTCAGGATAATGCTTGTCGGAGGAATGTGCATACCGTTCATCAACTATTACATAAACCTGTTCAACGTTTTCGGCAAACCCAATCTGTACTTCATCACTGAATTCTCGCGTAATGCACTTATCCTAATACTTCTCATTATACTCAACAACACAATCATGCAAATACTTTATGGTTACGTAATAGCCTGCGTATCAGCACTTATTACGACAATGATTCTGGGCAGGATATACATCAAATACAGCATTACAGACTTTGTCAGGCAAATCATGCCATCACTCGCCATGTCAGTCGTTATGGGCTTAATAGTATGGTATATTCCAGTCTGGCTTTCACTGCCCTACTGGATTGAACTGATAATACAGATTGTTGCAGGCATAATAATCTACTTCGGAATAGCCCGCATTTTCAAAATAGAACTGGTAAACGACCTTATAAAAATCATAAAAGGATGAAGCACACCACACCGATACAACTTAGATTCAACGATGCAGATGCTCTCGGGCATGTGAACAACTCGGTATATTTCAACTATTTCGATTTGGGTAAGACTGATTATTTCCGTGCCTTGCATGGACATAACTACTACTCAGATCCCATCGACATAATAATAGCTCATGTCGAAGTGGATTTCCTTGCACCTGTATTCCTGACCGAAAACATTGCCGTACAGACAGAAATAGTCAAGATAGGCAATAAGAGCATGACGCTCAACCAGCAGGTAATAAATGCTGACAACGGCAATTTGAAATGCACATGCAAGACAATCATGGTCGGCTTTGACTTCGAAAAGAAAACTACAATTGCCATCCCAGACAAATGGCACATTGCCCTCGATAATTATAATAACAAACAAATATGAAATCAGTATTAAACAAAACAAACTACATCATCATTGCCATATCCTTGGCTGTGATTATCATCGGGTTCTGCCTCATGAGCGGCAGTACGACCTACACCGAATTCAACCCCGACGTATTCAGTTTCCGCAGAATAACTGTTGCTCCTGTAGTCTGTGCAATCGGCTTCGTTGGAATGATTTTCGGTATAATGTTCAAGAAAAAGGATAACAAATGAGTTGGCTTGAAGCATTGATTTTAGGACTCGTACAAGGACTGACTGAATTTCTTCCCGTCAGTAGCAGCGGACATCTCACGATAGGTCAGGAACTTCTCGGACTTGAAACAACAGCAGCAGATAACCTGCTTTTCGACGTTGCAGTCCATGCAGCGACAGTGCTGAGCACCATCTGCGTGCTCTGGGCAGAAATAGCAAAGCTGTTCAAAGGAACATTCTGTACGACAAAATGGAACGAGGAGAAAGAATACGTAACCAAGATACTCATCTCTATGATTCCTGTCTTCATAGTAGGAATGTTCTTCAAGGACAAAGTTGAAGCAATATTCGGCTCTGGGTTACTGCTCGTAGGCATCTGCCTTATTATCACGGCATTGCTACTCGCATTTGCATATTTTGCAAAACCACGTCAGAAGGAAGAAATCACATGGTTAGACTCATTCATCATTGGTCTGAGCCAAGCAGTAGCCGTACTTCCTGGGCTGTCGCGTTCTGGAACTACAATAGCAACAGGTCTTCTCCTCGGCGACCGCAAGGAGAAGGTGGCTAAGTTCTCGTTTCTCATGGTACTGATTCCGATCCTCGGCGAAGCTTTTCTCAGCACAATCGAAATTATAAAAGAGCCAGAACTAGCAGCAAACATTGGAATCTTACCTCTGATTGTGGGATTTGTCGCTGCATTTGCAGCAGGAGCATTTGCCTGCCGTTTCATGATTGACCTGGTCAAGAAAGGCAAACTCATCTGGTTCTCGATATATTGTGTTGCAATAGGCACCGCAGCAATAATTTATTCACTTGTGTAAAAATGGACTTTATAGCTGGCGAAATATTGTATTTTGACAAGCCATACGAATGGTCGTCGTTCGATGTAGTGAATCGTGTGCGCGGTGCAATATGCCATCATCTCGGACAGAAGAAGCTGAAAGTAGGCCATGCAGGCACGCTCGACCCTCTTGCCACAGGTGTCATGATAATATGCACAGGCAAAGCAACGAAACGGATAGAAGAACTGCAATATGGTGTCAAGGAATACGTGGCAACACTGCAACTCGGTGCCACCACCCCGTCTTTCGACATGGAACACCCGGTTGACAAAGAATATCCAACAGAACATATAACACGCGAACTGGTCGTTTCGACTCTCGAACGATTCAAAGGTGAGATTTGGCAAATTCCTCCCATATACTCGGCTGTGAAAATTGACGGCAAACGCGCTTTCGCATATGCACGAAAAGGTCAGGATGTAGAAATAAAACCGAAACTTCTCGTCATCGACGAGATAGAACTCACGGATTACAATCCAAAAGCAATGCAGATGACCATACGTGTAGTATGCAGCAAAGGCACCTACATACGCGCTCTCGCACGAGACATAGGCGAAGCCATGAACTCGGGTGCATACCTCACATCGCTCCGCCGCACACGTGTAGGCGATATAACTATAGACAAATGTCTGACAATTGAAGAACTACATAAAATATTCAATTAATTATGAAACTATCTCAATTTAAATTCAAACTGCCACAAGATCTCATTGCACAGTATCCAAGTTCATACTGCTACGATGAGAACAATAAAATAGTATTTAAAGAGAAAGACAGCTTCTATGCTGAACGTGACGAGTGCCGAATGCTGGTTCTCCATAAGAAATCCAACAAGATTGAACATAAAATCTTCAAGGAGATAATCGACTATTTCGACAAAGACGACCTTTTCCTATTAAACGACGCACAAGTATTCCCAGCATTGATGCAAGGCAACAAGGAGAAAACTAACGCCAACATCGAGGTATTCCTCATGCGAGAACTTAACCCAAAACTAAAGTTGTGGGACGTTCTCGTAGAGCCTGCCAGAAAGATACGCGTAGGCAACAAATTATATTTCGGAGCAGACAACTCGCTTGTCGCAGAAGTGATTGACAACACAACAGCACGCGGACGTACCGTGCGTTTCCTGTATGACGGCACACACGACGAATTCAAACGCGACCTCTTCGCCCTCGGCAAGACACCTCTCCCTCCACATATCAGACGTGAACCGGAAGAAGAAGACGCAACACGTTTCCAGACAATATTCGCAACAAAAGAAGGTGCAGTCGTTGCTCCAGCAGCAAGCTGCAACTTCACTCGTGAATTAATGAAACGTATGGATATCAAGGAAATAAATATGGATTTCATAACATTGTTCCTAAGCGTCAACATGTTCAGGAATATAGATGTAGAAGACCTCACAAAGCACAAGATGGATTCTGAACAACTCGAAGTGCTGCCACGAATATGCGACAAATTCAATGCCGCAAGCCGCAGCGGACACAGAATCTGTGCAGTAGGCACCACAGTTCTCCGTGCTCTCGAAACTGCTGCCACAGCAAATGGAATGATAAAACCATTTGATGGATGGACCAACAAATTCATATATCCTCCTTACGAATTCAATTCAGCAAATTGCCTTATCTCCAACCTTCAGCTGCCTCTCAGCAGCATGTTCATGAATCAGTGTGCATTTGGCGACTATGATAAGATAATGAATGCATACAACGAAGCCGTACTGAACGAATACAGATTCGGTTTCTATGGTGATACAATTCTCATCCTTCCTGACTGACAACACATAAACCACGACATAACGAGAGCGTCCTAAACCATCTGTTAAGGACGCTCTCATTATGTCTCATGCCTCTGAAATTCCATTCTCAGAATATACCCCAACGTCGAATCAATCTGAGCATACAGGTTGGCAACAGAGCAACAAGGAACATCAACAACTTGTTCCAGAACCAAGGGATAGTGACATCGGCACACCCTCTGAACATCGCCTTCACAGCACGATGGGCAAGATATTCAGGCTTGACGATATATCCAAGCAGGAGTCCCATCTTGGTGGCAAATGGCGAAATGTTGAACAACCCTGTATCGACTGCCCCTGGACGCACGCAGGTGACGCTTACTCCCTTATAACGGAGTTCGACATGAACCGAGCGGGTGAATGACGATAGAAATGCCTTCGTTGAAGCGTATGTTGAAAGACGTTGTACAGCTATGCGGTTAGTTATAGAACTCATATTCAGTATGTAGCCTTTGCCTCTATCAGCCATGTCCTTGGCAAAATAATAGACCAGCATTGCAGGTGTATTAATATGCAGATTTAATATGAGCTTGTTGAATGCCTCAGAATCGTCTATGAAGTCGCAATCGTGATAGACTCCGGCATTGTTTATCAGGACTTCTACTTCGTACTCACTGCAACTGTCGTATAGAATACGTGCAGCATCGGATGTGCCAAGGTCGCATACCATCGGAACAACCTCGACTGAAGGGAACTCTGCACAAAGTGCCTCTGCCTTGACGTAGATTTCGTCAACATTGCTTACAACAATGAGGTTATAGTTCCGACGTGCCATCTCGCGAGCATATTGAAAACCAATGCCCGAACTGGCGCCTGTGATTAATGCAAAATGCTGTTTCATAATATCTATTTTCAAAAACATCTAAACATACCCACCGTCAGAAAATTCATAACGTTTCCGTACGGTGGGTATGCGATAGTATGTTTCACCTCTGTCAAGATGAAAAATATGTATTATTATTTACCATGCTTGATTGCAGCCTGGGCAGCAGCAAGACGTGCGATTGGCACACGGAATGGCGAACAGCTGACATAGTTCAGACCTACCATGTGGCAGAACTCAACCGATGATGGCTCGCCGCCATGCTCACCGCAGATTCCACACTTGAGGTCTGGACGTACGGAACGACCCTTCTCAGTAGCCATCTGTACAAGTTGACCAACACCGTTGCGATCCAATACCCTGAATGGGTCATTCTTCAATATCTTCATATTGAGATATGCAGGGAGGAACGAAGCAATATCATCTCGCGAATATCCGAATGTCATCTGCGTCAAGTCGTTAGTACCGAATGAGAAGAACTCAGCCTTAGTCGCTATACGGTTGGCAGTCAAAGCTGCACGTGGTATCTCAATCATTGTACCCACCTTGTATTCAACACGATCCTTACGCTCAGCAAACAACTGTTCAGCAGTTTCACGGATAACTTTCTCCTGATTCGAGAACTCATACAAGATACCAGTCAAAGGCACCATAATTTCCGGAATTCCATATATGCCCTCGGCCTTAAGGTCGAGTACAGCACCGAGTATTGCACGAGTCTGCATCTCAGTAATTTCAGGGTATGTATTGCCGAGACGACATCCACGATGGCCAAGCATAGGGTTAGCCTCATGCAGAGCATTGACACGATTGCGGATATAATCGTAAGATACACCCATAATCTCAGCCAATTCTCTCTGCTCCTTCTCCTCGTGTGGCACGAACTCATGCAAAGGAGGGTCAAGCAGACGTACAGTGACAGGACATCCAGCCATAGCCTTGAATATTCCTCTGAAATCCTCTTGCTGATATGGCAAAATCTTCTTCAAAGCCTTGCGACGTCCAGCTTCAGTCTCAGCCAGAATCATCTCGCGCATTGCCTTGATTTTCTCACCTTCGAAGAACATGTGTTCTGTGCGGCAGAGTCCGATACCTACAGCACCGAAATTACGTGCTACCTGAGCATCATGTGGTGTATCTGCATTTGTACGCACCTTCAGACGTGTATATTTGTCAGCCAAAGCCATCAATTCCTTGAAATCCTGATTAAGTTCAGCATCCTTTGTAGCCACTACACCGAAATATACTTCGCCTGTCGAACCATTTATTGAAATGTAATCACCCTCGTTGATTGTCTTACCTGCCACCTTGATAGTCTTGCTGTTGTAGTCAATTACAAGTTCGCCAGCACCCGACACACAGCATTTACCCATACCACGAGCAACAACTGCAGCATGCGAAGTCATACCACCACGTGCTGTCAAGATACCTTCAGCAGCATTCATTCCCGCGAGGTCTTCAGGAGATGTTTCGATACGCACCATGATGACTTTCTCCTTTCTTGAAGCCCACTCAGCAGCATCGTCAGCATTGAATACCACACGTCCGCAAGCCGCACCTGGACTTGCAGCCAGACCCTTGGTCAGCACGACAGCCTTCTTCAGAGCTTCCTTGTCGAATACAGGATGCAACAACTCGTCGAGTTTATTAGGTTCGACTCTCGTCACAGCCTCTTGTTCGGTAATCATACCCTGATGAAGCATATCCATTGCAATCTTGACCATTGCAGGACCTGTGCGTTTTCCATTACGTGTCTGGAGGAACCAGAGTTTACCTTCCTGAACTGTGAACTCCATATCCTGCATGTCGCGATAGTGGTTTTCCAACTTTGTCTGTATTGCATCAAGTTCTTTATAAATCTCAGGCAGTGCCTCTTCCATTGAAGGATATTTTTCAAGACGGTCTTTTTCGCTTATGCCTGCAAGTTTAGCCCAACGCTGTGAACCGACCTTGGTTATCTGCTGTGGAGTACGTATTCCTGCCACAACATCCTCGCCCTGCGCATTGATTAGGTACTCACCATTGAACAGGTTCTCGCCCGTTGCAGCATCACGGCTGAAGCAAACACCTGTAGCCGAAGTGTTGCCCATGTTGCCAAACACCATTGCCATTACACTCACTGCAGTACCCCACTCGTCTGGAATCTGTTCCATCTTCCTGTAGAGTATTGCACGCTCGTTCATCCAAGAGTCGAACACTGCACAGATTGCACCCCACAACTGTTCGTAAACGTCTTCTGGAAATGTCTTGCCTGTTCTCTCCTTGATAGCAGACTTGAATCTCACCACAAGTTCCTTGAGGTCATCAACATTCAAATCAACATCGAGTTTAATGCCTCTCTTAGCCTTCACATCTTCTATGATAGCCTCGAATGGGTCTATGTCAGTCTTGTTCACTGGTTTCAACCCAAGTACGACATCACCATACATCTGTACAAAGCGACGATATGAATCCCATACGAAACGAGGGTTGTCTGTCTTTTTGATCATTCCTTCAACAACCTTGTCGTTTAATCCAAGGTTCAGAATAGTATCCATCATTCCTGGCATTGATGCCCTTGCTCCTGAACGGACAGAAACCAACAGAGGATTCTCTGTATCACCGAATTTAGATTTCATCAAGGTCTCAATGTTTTTCAAAGCACAGTTGACATCTGCTTTCAGCAACTCAACAACCTTATCCTTGCCAAGTTCATAATACTCATTGCAAACTTCAGTAGTAATAGTGAATCCTGGAGGTACTGGCACCCCTATCAGGTTCATCTCGGCGAGATTTGCCCCTTTCCCTCCGAGGAGCTCTCTCATCTCGGCCTTTCCTTCAGCGCATCCGTTGCCAAAGGTGTAAACTCTTTTTTTATTCTCCATTTTCTATAATTATTTTATATCTTTATCAAATTAAATTCTCGGCAGACTCATACCATTTATCTTGGAATATAAATCCAAAGCATAGATGTCAGTCATTCCGCTGATATAATCAAGCACACTCTGCACTCTCAGATAGTCATCTTCAGCCCTCACATCGTATTGTCCAGGTATTCTGCTGAGCAGTTGCTTGGAATATGCCTTATCAGGTTCAAACACTGCATTCATTATCAAGTCGATAAGTTCAGAAATAATCTTGTAACCTGCCAACTCAATATCTACCACCATGTGGGATTTGTATATATTGTCGAACGAGAATCTGACACATTTTCTATATGCATCACCCAACTCACCTGGCAATGCATCAATTAGCGAACCCTCAAATTCACCATTCAGTATCTTCTCTTCGTTGTCGAGAAAAACCTTGCTCACCCCATCAACCATCATCCCCATTACCGTACTCCTGAGGTATGCAATTCTTTCGTTCTTGTCAACGACTTTCTCGAAAATCATTTCTGCTCTTTTCCGTCTGCGCTCATCCATATACCCCATCAGCAATGCAACAGTATCCTCATAAGTCGTAATCTTCAATTTGAAAGCATCCTCAATATCCATGAGTTCGTAGCAAATATCATCAGCAGCCTCAACAATAAAAACCAATGGGTATCTTGCATATTTGTCAGGATTGTGAGGGTTACGGATTATTCCGAGGTCGTTGGCAATACGCTCATAATTTGACATGTCGGACACAAAAAAACCGAACTTCTGTTTCCCTGGTTCGGCATAAATTGACTGGAATGGATATTTTACAATTGAAGCCAATGTTGGATAAGTAAAAACAAAGCCACCTTCCCTACGTCCAACAAAAGTATGAGTCAACAATCTGAATGTATTGGCGTTACCCTCGAACATTTCAAGGTCACGCCACATATCATCTGAGACTTTCAGCTTTTTCCTATATTCCTGTCCCTTCCCTTCGGAAAAAAATGTGCCTATTGCGTTCTCTCCTGAATGTCCGAATGGCGGATTTCCCAAGTCGTGTGCCAGACATGCCGTAGCCACTATTGTTCCAATCTCGCTGAACTTATCAGCCATCTCAGGATGACGCTGCGCCAAACCTGAGCCGACAACATTTGCTATAGAACGTCCGATGCACGACACTTCCAAACTGTGTGTCAATCTATTATGCACAAATACGCTGCCAGGCAGTGGAAACACCTGGGTTTTGTTCTGCAATCTCCTAAATGGTGGCGAGAATATCAAACGATCGTAGTCGCGCTGAAATTCAGTGCGACTATCATGACTTCTCAGATAGAGTTCCTCCAAGCCAAACCTTTTAGTCGTTATGAGCCTCGCCCACTCCATCATTTTTTCTTTCCTCCATATTCAAATGAAACTGGTACAGTCATCAACTTGCGTTGCTCGTTGTTGCGACCAGTGATTGTCGGACTGAGTTTCATCTGAATTTTAGACTTGTTACCACTTATACCAGTAAAGTTCTTCACTATACCAACAACCGTCTCCCTATTCTGTTTGTCAAGAATATTGCCGAGATTAGTACGCACCACCAATGGCAAAGTGGCAGTCTTGCCACCTTCTACAGAAAACGATTTCTGCAGATTTCCTTCAGCAACAGCAAGACCATCGATATTCATAGTGTAAATCATTCCACCAATAGCTGCCTTGCTTTCATTAGGGTTCTTCACGTTGAGATTCACAGTCATTTCCAATGGCAAATCCTTGAAATCGCCCTGAAGCAATTTCGTAATAGTTGACATGTTCTGTACCAACGACATTGCTGAAATATTACTGAAATCAATGCCACCAACTTTCACGTTGGAAATCGACTGGTAGCTATACTCGCATTTTGTCATATTTACAATGCCGCTCAGAAAACTGCAACCAGCGAGCGACACTGCAATAACAGCCAATAGTAATGCTTTTTTAACCTTTATCATAACACCCATTTTTCGACTGCCTCCTTCTGAGGGTTTGCAAGTCCGAGTTTATTTTTCTTGTTGTATCCGCAAAGATCCTGAAACAATTTATTAGGATTGAGACCCTTGAGTTTCGACACCATGTCATATCCTAATTTCTGCAACGGCTCAACCCATTCTTCAGCAACTCCAATCTCGACATATTTCTCGATAGAATCCTTAACAATTTTCTTCTCAGGTTTCATCTGAGGGAAGAACAAAACTTCCTGTATCGCAGATTGACCTGTCATGAGCATTACCAACCTATCCATACCTATTCCCATACCGGAAGTTGGAGGCATACCATACTCCAATGCCCTGACAAAGTCCATGTCAATGAACATTGCCTCGTCATCACCCTTTTCACTCAGTTTAAGTTGTTCCTGGAATCTCTCAAGCTGATCAATCGGGTCATTCAACTCGCTATAAGCATTTGCCAATTCCTTGCCGTTCACCATGAGTTCGAATCTCTCGGTGAGATTCTTATTATTTCTATGGCGTTTGCAAAGTGGAGACATCTCTTTAGGATAATCGGTGATGAACGTTGGCTGTATATAGTTGCCTTCGCAGAACTCACCAAATATCTCGTCTATGAGTTTTCCTTTCCCCATAGTATCGTTGATGTCCATCTTGAGTTCCTTGCAAATCTGACGTATCTCATCTTCGCTCTTGCCGTTGAGGTCATAACCCGTAAAGAACTTGATTGAGTCAAGCATAGTCACACGAGTGAATTTAGGACCGAAATCAATCTCACGGTCTCCCACCTTCACCACAGTCGTGCCATTCACGTCTCGGCAAATCTTTCTTATCATATTCTCGGTGAAGTCCATCATCCAGTTGTAATCCTTGTACGAAACATATATTTCCATACATGTAAACTCTGGATTGTGAGTCCTGTCCATACCTTCGTTCCTGAAGTTCTTCGAGAACTCATAGACGCCCTCAAAACCGCCTACAATCAATCTTTTGAGATAAAGCTCATCAGCTATTCTCATATAGAGAGGAATATTCAGCGCATTGTGGTGCGTGACGAACGGACGCGCAGATGCTCCGCCAGGTATAGATTGCAATATTGGCGTCTCCACCTCGGTATATCCAAACGAGCCAAAGAACTCCCTCATTGAACTATACACTTTAGATCTTTTCAGGAATATATCTTTCACTCCATCATTCACAACGAGATCGACATATCTCTGACGATACCTCTGCTCAGGGTCATCAAAAGCATCATACGCTACACCATCTTTGTATTTCACAATAGGCAACGGTCTGAGCGACTTGCTGAGCACTGTCAACTCTTTACAATGAACCGAAATCTCACCCATCTGCGTTCTGAATACAAAACCTTTTACACCTACGAAATCGCCTATGTCAAGCAATTTCTTGAAAACCGTGTTGTACATTTCGGGCTGTGCTTCAGTATTCACGTCATCTCTGGTGACATATACCTGAATTCTTCCCTTTGAGTCCTGCAACTCTATGAACGACGCTTTGCCCATTATTCGACGGCTCATCATTCTTCCCGCTATGCAAACCATCTTAGATTCGGCTGCATCGTCCTTGAAATTCTTCTTTATATCTTCTGACAGTGCATCCGTTGGGTACATGGCTGCTGGATAAGGTTCTATACCCATTCCACGCAGTGCATCCAACGACTGTCGTCTGAATTGTTCCTGTTCCGAAAGTTCCATGATTTTCACATGTTAGTTGGATTCTTCCAATAAATCAAATCGTCTTCAAATTCCTTGATAGCCTGAAGAGTAGGTTTTGGCAACTGCTCGTAATAACGCGATATTTCTATCTGCTCTCTGTTGTCGAACACCTCTTCGAGGTTATCACCCTGAGTTTGGAAATCAGCAAGTTTCTTGTCCAACTCATGTTTCGTCTCAGTTGCTATCTGGTTGGCTCTTTTTGCTATGATTCTAACTGTCTCATAAACATTTCCTACTGGTTCGCACAATGCATTCATATCACGTGTGATTGTGTTCACAGGTGCGTTTGATTTTCTTGCCATATATCGTATTAGTTTTAATTGTTTTTCTCATTAATTGTCCACAACATGCCTTGCCTCTTTCAAAATCCTACCGGCTTCTTTCACATATTTACCATTCTGAAATTCATTGACATATCTATAGTATTCATCAACCACCTCGCTATATCTCTCTTTCTGTTTCTCAGCAACTGACAATTGTGCCTCCTTTGCCTTGGCTTTAAGTATCAGGAACACAGCGTCCTCTCTGAATTTACTGTCAGGATATTCTTTGAGCATGTTCTCAGCCGTAACGACACAGGCCTTGTAATTATTTCCGCCATACAATCCCAAATCATAATAAAGCTTAGCCGAAACAAATATTTTCTCAGCCATCTTATCCTCCATCTCATTCAGATATCGGTAAGCATCTTCCACGTAAGTACCGGCAGGATAGAACTCAATATACTCGTTGAATGAATATATAGCATTTTCAGTAGCAGTTTGGTCCAACCGGACATCAGGCGAATCCAAGTAATAACAATATGCTATCTGGAACCGCACTTCTTCCGCATATTTCCCCTTGGGATAGTTTCTAAGATATGATTCGAAATATTCGCTGGCTGACAAATAATTGCTGGCAGTGCTTTTTGAATCGGCAAGCATATACGACTTTCCGAGCAGGTATATGATATCTTCCGCCTGCGATGTCCCCCGGAAATTAGGCATAACATCCTCTAATAAAGATATTGCACGTATATAGCGTCTCTCCTGCAAATAATTCTTGGCCATGCGAAATTTCAACTCATAATCATCTGATTTTTGAAGTTTCGCATAGCTTGAGCAACCAGTCATCATCACCAATATGCTAAATATCAATATATAACCTATTCGCCTGTACATTTTATTTCAGCCTGCAAATTTAGCGTTTTTTTTTTACTTCACCAAACAATCTGCCTAAATTTTACGCACATTTTTCCATCTCTACGAATGATGATACGGATGTTCCAACTGTAACGTTATAGTAGCAGCATCACACAGTTCAGTTGGTCCATAATATTGAATTGGTCCAGGGTAGAGATACGTGTTGGTCTCGTCTGCCCATTCCCCTCTATGTGCTTCGAGAAAACTGAACGGTTCATCGCTAAGATCAACTAATGTCTTCTTGATGACAGGCTTCATAACACCTTTGCGTTTTTCCAAAGTCATCATTGCAGTGAAAGGCACACCACCTGCTATCCACTGGTCACATGGAGCCGTCAAATGTTTAATGCTCACCATATAACCTGTCATTTTTTCAACAATCAGTGCAGCCGCAGTGAAACCCAATGTATAGCAATAGTTTGAATCAAAGTTAGTCGGATATGAGCATCTTCCCTCGTATCCGAAGAAGTGCGACAAAGCCGAGAACGAGCCCTTGAATGTTCCCTCATCCTTCAGCCTCTTGAGTCTCTGTGTACAGAGATCTATTAGCAACTCCTCAGTCTCGATTTTCGAGACCTGCACGTTTCCATGAGGATCCCTGTCCAATGCGAGTTGCTTTGCTATTCTATTAGGCAATGTGACGTAAAATTCCCTGCTCTCAGGGCTCAATGCCTGCATGACGTAATATCGTTTGTCGTCATCCGTTTTCAGCTGGTTGTACTCATCATCAGAAGCCAATGCATCATTGAGTTCTTTGATTAACCTGTTCATCTCAGGCACAAACTCTATCAAGCCTTCTGGCACTATCACCGTCCCGAAATTCTGTCCTCCATTTGATCTTTTCACTACAGAATCTACAATAATGTCAACGATATCACTGAGCGACATATTTTTCTCTTTCACCTCCTCGCTGATGATAGCCACATTTGGCTGAGTCTGCAATGCACATTCGAGTGTGATGTGCGAAGCCGACCGTCCCATGAGTCGCACGAAATGCCAGTATTTTTTGGCAGATATGGCATCACGCTGCACGTTGCCGATAAGTTCAGAATATACCTTACATGCAGTGTCAAACCCGAATGAAGTCTCAATGTATTCATTTTTAAGGTCGCCGTCTATGGTCTTGGGACAGCCTATCACCTGAATGCCATAGCCTTTCTTTTCGTAATATTCTGCCAATATGCAGGCATTGGTGTTGGAATCATCGCCGCCGATAATGACAAGAGCCTTTATACCAAGTTGCTCACATATTTCACGACCCTTTTCGAACTGTTCTTCTGTCTCAAGTTTCGTACGTCCAGACCCTATCATGTCAAAACCACCGGTGTTCCTGCATTCATCTACCAGGTCAAACGATATTTCGACATATTTATGGTCAATGAGTCCGCTCGGACCTCCGATGAACCCATACAGACGGCAACGCGAATTGAAATGATTCAACCCATCGAACAATCCGGCTATGACATTGTGACCTCCCGGAGCCTGCCCTCCTGACAAGATAACCCCAACGTTCACAGGTTCGTATTTACGTTCTTCGCCCCTGAGGAATCTCACCACAGGCATACCGCTCGTACATGGAAAGATTCCCTTTATCTCGTCTGCCACATTTACAACCTCACGTTTCTGCAATTCAACTCCGAACCGCAAAGCCTCAGGCAGTTTCGGCTTATACAATCCTCTCTCCAGTTCTATTAAACTTTTCTTCATAATCAAAAAAATGGTCACGCCCCCTTCGCTGAGAAAAAATTCCTATTTTCTTACAGGATTTGAGGTTTCCCCCTCTTTGTAATCTGCCGATTTCCCAAAAGAAAATTGTCCCGAAAGATGCAGCCCGCCATTGAAAAGGGTAAATAGCCTCGTTTTTAATAATTATTTTGTAGAATTTTCCAATCCCGGCAGGTCGTGACCAATATCTTTTATCCTTTAAACTGAGCTGCAACTATCTTGATTCTGGCATCAGCCTCCTCGACACACTTGTCATAATCGTCCATAGGCATACCGACTTCAATATAGTACTTTATCTTTGGTTCAGTACCAGAAGGTCTAACTGACACTTTCGTACCGTCCTCTGCAAAATACTGCAGTACGTTCGACGTTGTCTCAAAATCAATCTCATGTCTTTCTCCAGACAACACGTCAAGTTCCGTCAGCATCTGATAGTCTTTTATCCGCACCACTCTCGACCCATTTATCTCGATCATAGGATTTTTCCTGTAGTTTTTCATCATCTGCTGTATCTCTTCTGCACCACTCTTGCCCTCTTTGACCACCGAAATACCCTTTTCCCTGCTGAATCCAAATTCCTTGTATATAGACAACATGTATTCATACATAGTCATTCCCTTCGTCTTGGTCCATGCCGCCATCTCAGCCATCAATGCGCAGCAACTGACAGCATCTTTGTCTCTCACGAAATCTGCCGGAAGATATCCGTAACTTTCCTCTCCACCGCCAATGTATCTCTTCTTGCCCTCAGCCTTGCGGATTTCCATAGCAATCCACTTGAAACCAGTGTAGCAATCAACCATATCCACACCAAACTTGTCGCATATCCGTCTTATCATCTCAGTGGTGACAATTGTCTTCACGATGAAATCGTTTGACTTCAAGTCGCCTTTCTCCTTGCGTCGTGTCAAAATATAATGCGTAAACATCATGGCTGTCTGGTTTCCAGTCACGAGAGTCCATTCGCCCTTGAGGTTCTTGACCGCGATACCCAATCTGTCGGCATCTGGATCTGAAGCCATGACGATGTCCGCATCTATCTCCTTTGCCTTCTTGATGGCAAGGTCAAGTGCAGCAGGCTCTTCAGGGTTTGGCGATACCACCGTTGGGAAATCCCCGCTTACGACAGCCTGTTCCTCGACTACTGTCACATTTGTAAAGCCAATCTCCTTCAAGCATCTTGGTATCAGCATTATGCCAGTACCATGGATTGGCGTGTAAACTATCTTGATATCCTTGTTTTTCACGATAGCTTCAGGCGTCAGCAATACGCTCTTAACCTTTTCGAGATATATGGAATCTACGTCCTCTCCTATCATCTGAATCAATTCAGGTCTTGCAGTGAATTTTATCTCGTCAGGCGACTTTATATTCCCAACCTCATTTATTATGTTAACGTCATGGGGTGCCACGATTTGCGCTCCGTCTTCCCAATATGCCTTATATCCATTATAAGCTTTAGGGTTGTGCGATGCAGTCACTATAACACCGCTTTGACATCCAAAATGTCTGATGGCAAACGAGATTTCTGGTGTTGGTCTTAATGATTCAAACAGATAGACCTTTATCCCATTAGCCGAGAAAATATTGGCAACTGTCTCTGCGAACAGTCTGCTGTTGTTTCGGCAGTCATGACCGACAGCGACACTTATGCTCTGTCCCTTGAAAACATGCAAAAGATAGTTCGACAATCCCTGAGTCGCTGCGCCGACTGTATAAATGTTCATTCTATTCGACCCTACACCCATTATTCCACGCAAGCCTCCAGTACCGAATTCCAAGTCCCTATAGAATGCCTCAACAAGGTCAGTCTGATCTTGAGATTCAAGCATTCGCCTCACTTCAGCCTTAGTAGCCTCGTCATAATTTCCATTGAGCCAGGTCATAGCCTTTGCCCTAACATTATCGTCTGCTTTCATTTGTCAATGAATTGAAATTTCCAGAATTTTAGTCCTTACTGTTGGTTTCAGCACCACCCACTCCATATCTGCAGGGATGAGTACAGACTCGCCATCGGCAATAGTCAAATAGTCCCCATCGAATAGCATTGTGACATGTCCTTCAACGACCGTAAGTACCACACAACTTTCTGCATCCTCTGCAGAATATTCCCGGTCCCGGTCTATATCAATAAGATTCACTCTGAAATTGTCGTTATCAACAAGATTCACGACATTATTCAGTTCCTCACGCACTCCCACCTTACGGCCCTGCCAGTGTTCAAAATCTATTGATTGCAAGCCCTCACGTATATGCAACTGGCGTTTATGACCACCATCCAGACGATTGTAGTCATACAATCTATAAGTCACATCGGATGCATCCTGCACTTCAACAACCAAACATCCTTTTCCAAGCGCATGAACCGTCCCTGCTGGGATATAGTACACATCACCTTTTTTTACATCGAAATGCTCCATCACCTCCTCTACCGTCCCATCCTTGCATCTCTTCGCCATTTCCTCTTCACTGACCTCTCTGTTGAACCCGAGCATAACCTGCGCCCCCTCTACTGCATCAACGACATACCACATTTCGTTCTTTCCTCCGAACTCGCCATGACGTTTTGCTATCTCATCGTTGGGATGTACCTGTATCGATAGGTTTTCTCTGGCATCAATCAGTTTCACTATCAGCGGGAACCAGCAACCATATTTATCATATATCTTGTCGCCCATCAGTTCGCCCATATAGACTTCGATGAGTTCAGACAAGGTATTAGTCTCCAAATACCCATTATCCACCACGCTGTCGTTACGTTCGTCAAATGTCACCACATCCCACGACTCACCGACCTTTCCATCAGCCTTGGTGTCGTGCCTGTAAAATCTCCTGATTTTGTCACCTCCCCACACTTTCTTTTTCAACAACGGCTTGAATTTCAACGGGTATAATTTCATCACATCACATCATTTTAAGGAAGTTCACCTCTTGTTCGCTAAGAAATCTCCATTTCCCTCTCGGCAGGTTCTTTTTCGTCAGTCCAGCAAAGTACACTCGGTCCAATTTCACCACCTTGTATCCGAGAGATTCAAATATCCTGCGTACAATCCTGTTTTTCCCAGAATGAATCTCCACCCCGACAGTTCTGCGATCACTATCTTTGACGAAACTGAATTCATCGACAGCTATCTCACCATCCTCCAGCGTTACTCCCTTCGTGATTTTCTCCACATCCTCATCAATTACGTCTTTGTCAAGGGTCACCTGATATATTTTCTTCTTGTTGGATGATGGATGAGTGAGTTTCGAAGTGAGTTCACCATCATTCGTCAACAACAGCACGCCTGTGGTGTTTCTATCCAACCTTCCGACTGGATAAATACGCTCACGGCATGCACCTCTCACAAGGTCCAGAACTTTCTTTGAAGCGTGTGGATCTTCAGCTGTAGTCACATAATCTTTCGGCTTGTTCAGCAAGATATATACTCTCCGTTCTATTTTGATAGGTTCGTCATGGAACATCACCTTATCGATACTTGGCACCACTCTGCTGCCGAGGGTTGAAACGACCTTTCCATTCACAGTCACCACACCTGCCTCAATATAATTGTCAGCCTCTCTTCTTGAACATATCCCCGCGTTTGCCAGATATCTATTCAAACGCATTGGTTTAGAATAATCAATAAATGGCGTATTGTCATAGTTTGGCTGAATACGTTTCACCCTTTCTATCTTTTTCTGTACCTTTCCTGTCCGCTCAAAACCATTGAATTTTTTATTTTCAAAAGCAAAATCCTTCTTCACACGGTACAAACCACCTGGCTTTTCACCGAACACGAACTCTTTTTCCTTCCTGTATGTTCTATCCACATACACATCCTTTGTCAACTTCGATGCTTCTCCTTTTTTTTCACGAGTATCCGCAAATCTCTTAGATTGAAAATTTTTAAGGCTCAAACCTTTTGATTCTAAGGCATTCCCACGTCCTTTCTTGAATCTTCCAAATTGTTCTTTTTCCATTTTTTATATTGTTTTTTTAACCTCCTTTGCTTGAGACATCACGCCCCACCAAAGGCGCTGCAAAGGTACAAATAAATATTCATATAATACGCAACTCTACAGATTTTTTTTCAGAAAAAAACAAGGCACAAAATTTGTGCCTTGTTCTCAAAAAATCCAAATTTATACCGTTTTTTTTATAATTCTCGGTCGTTAGGCTTTTTTCTGAGGAACGTATGCGCAGCGCGCCCTGATAATGTGTTCTGCAACCTCTTCCACCGAAAGGGAAGCTTTCATGAAGTTCTCACTCTTTGTTGCAGCCAGCAGTCAACACCACCACTGCAAATGCCATCACGGCAAATAAAATCTTTTTCATATTTATGCATTAAAAAATCATTATTTCCATCCACACAAAGATTTTTGCGCTGCTATATAACTACTTTGTAATTCATTTGCAATCAAGCCCTGAAGGGGCTATACATATTAGTCTAAGGCAACTCTCGCACAGATGAGGTCAGAAGCCAAATTCTATTCGGATTATGCTGAGTGCAGCCGAGAGTCAATGTATTTAACGCCCCAGATTAGGATTGTTGACAACCTCGTCAATTGCGTTGCAAAGTTACGGTTTTTTTTTTTTGAATTGAGCAAGGGTTTTTTGAGCAATATTTTTTATTAACTTTGCAATGTGTTGATTTTCAACATATTTAATTTTTCTATCTCAATCATCTCAATTATCTCAATTGATTTTGCGTACCCCTTTTT
>JAKSNT010000032.1 GCA_024399575.1 Paludibacteraceae bacterium | reverse complement strand
TAGCCTGCATTCCCTCGCCTGTGGTTGTGTCGCAGAGGAATATGAGGTCGTATGGTGAATTTGCATTTGCGGCCTTGACCCATGCGGTGATCTTGTATGCCTTGGTGGCATCAAGGTTGAACTGGCGGTAGAGGCCGTATGTACCCTGAACGCTAGTACCCGAAGTGGCTGTTGCGGTATAAGCTATGCTTATCACCTTCGAACCGCCTGCCGTATGGTTGTGGCTCGAAGCGTTGAGTACTGATGGGAAATACGCAGCAGAAGAGCTTACCGTATAGCAACCGCCGAGGTTGCCTGTAGGCTCGCCTTCGAAATCCTCATTGAAAGGCATCGATGCCACTGGAACACAGAGTGTACGGAATGTCACCTTGTCGGTTGTCCATTCGCCTGTGTCGGCACCGCAGTTGCGACGGATGTATGTGTCGTAGAACAGCGAAGGGGTAAGACCTGTCAGTGTGCCGATGGTGTCGTTGAACGATGCTATCTGGCACTCTTCGATTGGAGTTCCCTGAACGCCGTATGCCACGTCGAATGCCGTTACTGTGTTGTCGTGTACGGCAACCTTTGCCGTGGTGGTAGTGATGTCAGATATCGTCTGGAATCCCTGGATGTCGGTACATGTAGGAATCTTGCGGACCTGAACGTCGTCGAAATATGTAGGCGACGAAGACCTTGTGATGGAATAGATCAAGAGGTACTTATTGCCCGATGTGGTGATAGGGAAGTTGTATTTGTAGTAACCTGACGAAGCCTCGGCAGGAGTGCGGTTGCATGAACCGTGTACATAACCGAGGAGAGTAGCTCCAGTCGTGTCGGTAGCTGATGATGAAGCGTAAATCTTCAGACCTTCGTCGTCCGTTGATGCAGATGTTGTTGAACCCTTGCGGTAAATCCACATTACGACTTCGTACTTGTTAACCGAGTCGATTGGCAATACGCCTGTTGCGAGGATCTGCTCGTTGTTTGTCGAGTTGCATGGCCTTACTGACTTCGAGCCTGAGTGTATGAAGGTAGATGAAGTGTTGATAGCGTAAGGATCGGCAGTGGATGTACCTGAAACGTGTGTCATGCTCCAGCATACAGGAGGGAATTTAGCACCCTCGAAATCCTGATAGAATGCAGGAGTTGAAGGAGTGGCGCACTCTGTGTCAAACGAGAATGAAAAATCACGCTGATTCGACATCTCAGAACCGCAATTAGCCTTTACATAACCGCTGATGGTATATGTAGTCGAGTGGTTGAGACCAGTGATAGTGTAGGCAGGAGTGCCTGTGACGTCAGCTGAATCCATAGCACCACCATTGATGCTGTAGAACACGCGCCATGAAGTTGCCGTACCGTTCTCGGTCCACGATATTGCTGCAGTGTTTGTAGTAACTTCACCTAAAGTGATTCCACTTGGTTTTGGACAATTGCTTGGAGTCTCATAAGTGAACGTGGTCTTTGGAGCAAAGTTGCCATTCGTATAAGATGGCGATTCAGCACTGTAGTCTGTTGTATAGACTGAGTATCCATCCTGACCGCTCACTCCATAAAAACTTGTGAAGTTGTAGTTTCCACTTACAGCCATACGGATGTCCAGCAGCAGATTGCCTCCTTGGTAAAGGTAATCAGACTGGAACTCAATTGTGAATGTTCCGTTTGCGTTTCTTGACAGTTGACCTCTGTACACTTCGGTACGGACTGTAGTCTCATCTGCAGCATAAGGACTGGAAAAAGTCGAATTCGTGCTGATACCGAGACTTACAACGAATGTACCGGTGAAATCAAAGACGGATGTGGAACTGTGATAAAACGTCAGCTTCGTGATGTTTTTGCCGTTCATAGCTGACAAAACAGCCTCAGGGTAAATGGTCTGGACGTTCATGTAACCGTCAGTGTACGAACCGTAGATAGGTACAGACGAACTGGTGGAAGTACCGTCGTTTACGAGCAACGTCTCAGCATTCACTGCCATTGGCATAGTCAGTAATGCCATGAGCATCACTGCCAAAGAGAAAATTTTTTTCCTCATAATGAATGATTTTAGTTAAACAAATATATTAATTTCTCGATATAGCTAATAAAATTGCAATTCGCTGCAAAGGTACAAATATTTTTTCATACTGACAAGTTTTTTGAAATTTTTATTGAAAAAAATATATTGGAGTGTCTTCCTTAAACTTTTATTCTGCATAATTAGGCTATTTGTGCTGTGAACATAGGTTTATACTCTATGGAGCATTCGATGAGCCTTCGAAGTGATTACCAATTTATACTTATTCACAATCCATTTATGTCCCATTCCTAATGGGAGGTGAATGGGACATAGAACGATACCAGCTCGAAGGCAAGTCGAAGCATTGAACTAGTCATTAATCCCAAATAGGTCATTAGAATTTCTACGGGCTGAAAGCCCTTAACATCTTAGCCTAGGGCAACGCCCTAGGTCTCGAGAATGTATGTTGAAAATAACGCTGCAACGCAGCAAGACAATGTTGTTATGCTGCGTTGCAGCGTGTTGTTTGCGATTGCATTTTACCTATGGCGTTGCCATAGGCTATAGTGTCAAGCCCCTTCAGGGCTAATGACCGATTTGGGTTAATTATAGTATAAGGTAAAACGAGAGAGGCTGTCTATGACCTTTATTGTGGTCAAGACAGCCTCGTCTGTTCGCAGTGAGACAATGGAATCAGTTCTCCATTGCCTTTACAGAGACGTATGATTTGTCACCTTTAGTTTTGCGGAAGACTACAACGCCATCGATGAGAGCGAAGAGAGTATGATCCTTGCCCATACCGACGTTCTCACCAGGGTTATGCACTGTACCACGCTGACGCACGATAATGTTGCCTGCCTTGGCGAACTGTCCGCCAAAAACCTTTACACCGAGTCGTTTGCTTTCAGACTCACGGCCGTTCTTTGAACTACCGACACCTTTCTTATGTGCCATAACTGTTTCTTGAATTTAAGCGTTAATACTCTTGATTTCAATCTCTGTGAAGTTCTGACGATGACCGTTCAGCTTGCGATAGCCCTTACGTCTCTTCTTGTGGAAAACAAGAACCTTCTCGCCACGGACGTGCGACAAGATTTCTGCCTTGACGTTTGCGCCTTCGATTGTAGGAGCTCCTACGGTGATGTTACCATCGTTGTCGATCAACATTACTTTGTCGAAAGTGACTTCAGAACCACGTTCTGCTGTTTCCATGCGGTGAACAAAAATCTTCTGTCCTGCCTCAACCTTGAACTGCTGTCCAAGGATTTCTACGATTGCATACATGTACTAATGTATTGTTTTATAGTTAATAAGACGGGGAGGCGAGTATGCCAGACATCGAGTCCTGACTTTAACTGCTTATGCATCAACAATGATGCGCCTCTGTGCGAATTTTCGAGGTGCAAAGGTACGACTTTTTTCTGATGTGACCAAAAGTTTTTGGAGTTTTTTTTCAGAAAGCCATGCGTGCACCGAAAACCATGTTGAATCCCATTGATTCATAGCCGTTCCATGTGCTCCACCGCAGTCTGTCTATCGAGCCAAGTATGTTGTTCGCATTGACAAATACCGTAACCTTCTTCTTGATGAGATAGGATGCAGAGATGTTGAGGTCGTGGATGTCGGGCAGGTTGGCTGATTCAATGACATTTGGACCTAACATGCGCATCATTCCGCTTGCAAAGTAGTAGTTCAGCCCTATGTTGAGGTCGTTGATCGGCTGGATTTCAATGCCTGTATGCAGTTCCCATGCTGGGCAGTTCCAATAGAGCGTTGCATCGTCCTTGGCGTTGCTGCCGTACCAATACCTGAAATTTGCGAATACGCGGTAGCGGTCCTTGTAGGTGTAGCTCGCCGTGAGGTAAGGAATCATGTTGTGGGTGGTATGCTTGTCGAGCACGAAGTAGCGGCTGTATGCAATGTCGTCGATTATCTCGTTGCGGAAGAAACGGTCGTTCATCACGTATTTATATTCGAATCCTGCATTTATCGAGAGTCCGCCAACTGGCATTACGGTAACACCTAATTTAGCATCAACAGGGGTGTAGGTGTCAATGCCGTCGTCGGTGAGGCGTGCGTATGGGCAGATGTCAACCATATTGGCAAGACTGTTTGAAGCATAGTCGCCTGTCACGTTGAGGTTTATCCATACCATCTTGTGCGTATGGAAGGTGAAGTTGACATCGGGCATTGCATAGAACACCTTGTCGCGGAGACATGAGGTGAGCAGACGCACACCGACATGTGCATCCAGCCAGTGGTTGTTGAAATTATAGTATGGCGCAAGTTCTACAATCGCATTGCCTTTGGCATTGACGTTCTCGCCACTGTAGATTATTCCCTCGCCACGGAGCATGAGTTCTATCTGGTGAGCACCGAAACGCTTGAATCCGTGACCTTCGGCGAAGACGTTGAACTGGGTGGTGCGGAGATACTGGAAATTGTTCATGCGCATTCCTCCATCAACCGTATAGTCCCACTCTTTTTTAATGCTCTTGACTGACTTGGAGCCAAATTCGAGGTTGAGGATGTGACGGCACTGGAACTGTCCTGCCTGTCCGAGGGAATCCCAGTTGAAGAAATCCTGTCCGTAGAAACTGTAGTAATTGTTTCGGTATTGCGCATTTGCCGAGAGAAGATGTCCGTTTTCGGTGAGATGCGAGAAGTCGAAATCGACGAGGGTGCGGATGTCAACTTTCGGGTTGCGTTTGCTGCCTTCGCCCCAGTATGTGCCCCAATGGCCGACGTGCACGTCGAGGTCGTTGATTTCGTTGTCGAGTATCTTGTAGTAGCCTTCAGCCTGCCAGTTCATATTGAATCCGAGACCTATTTCTGCAAAACCGTCTTTAGGCTTGCGCATCTTGGCTATGCCGAGAGCCTCAGCCTCGACAGGCGAGAACTGTGATTCCGGTGCTACATTGATGATATAGTTCGAATACTCAATTTCAGCGCCTGGAGCAGTGAATTCCTCGACTTCGTAATTTATGGGACGACGCTTGAGGTCCTTTATTTCAGGGGTATATTCCTTCTCGATGTTGATCTGACGTTCCACATTCACTGTGTCAGACTGTTCCTGTGCGCAGAGCCCTGACAGACTCATCCCCAATGATAATATCAATAATGTCTTTTTCATAGTTGTCATGTTATTTCGTGAGTCTTTCGTTAATCATGCGCTGGATGTCCTCCTCGGTGCCTTCGTAATTTTCTTTGAGGCTCTGGAGGTACATTTCGGACATGACTTTGTCGTCCTTGTCGCGATAGATGTCGCTGAGCAGGATGAAGGAGCGAGCCATCCAATACTGGTAGGATGTGCCTGCTTCGATGAACTGCAAGATGACTTTCTCGCTGCTCTCCTTCTGTCCGAGGTCGTAGAGGTTCTGTGCATAGAGGTAGTTTGCCTCGGCACCTATGGCGGTGTTGGTCTCACGGCGGAGGACTACAAGGTCGGTGTTCGCACTGTCGGGTTTATGGAGTGCGATGTACGATTTTGCACGGTTATAGCGTGCCTCGGTCTGGAGGTCGGAAGGAGTCTCATCGTTGGCGAGGATACGGTTGGCTGCCTCGACGGTCTGCTCGTAAAGGTTGGTGTAGAAACTGCAACGGAGCATACCAAGCTGGGCAGTGGAACGGTTGGCACTTGTGGTGGCGGAAATCAGCAATTTGCTGAAGTAGGTGTTGGCGGAGGCATATTCCTTCACATCGTAGGCTATCTCGGCAGCACGGAGCAGTGCCTCTTCCATGTATTCGTTGCCGGTGAGGGTCGTCAGATGGTGGTAGCGTAGCATCGCCTGCTTCTTGTTGTCAAGGCGGTAGTAGGATTCAGCGAGGTAGTATTCGGCAGTCACACAGTTCGAAGTCAACTCGTTGCAGTATTTCATCATGTAGTTGTTGAGAGAACGGATGGCTGTATTGTAGTCCCCTTTAATATATGTGCGTTCAGCAGCGAGGAACTGGAGGGAGTCCTCTTCAGTATGATTTACCTCGTGCAGGGTGATGCCGGATACCGAACGGCGGTATTCAATGTACTCCTCGACCTTGTTTGCATCGACATACAGTCCCTGCATCCCTTCGAGGGCAACACGCGCCTCCTCGGAAGTCGGATATTTGTCAACGACATATTTATATGCCTCGATGGCGGCGTCTGTATTTCCCATGTTGGCATTGAGCATAGCGAGTTCGAGGGTCGCCTTGCGGGTCCACTTGCTAATAGGGTGAGCTTTCTGCAATGCCTTGTACGACTTGATAGCCTCGGAATTCTTGTCCTGAAGGACGTAGGTGCGTCCGACTTCGTACATTGCCTCGTCGTGGAGGTCGGAGTTCGGATGACGCTCCATGAGTTTCTCGAGTGTCTTGAGACGCTCGGAATAATTATGCTGTAGTCCGTAAATCTGTGCTATCTGATAGAGCGAGTAGTCTGAACGGCGGTTGGTCACTGGAATCTCCCAGTAGGTGTTCAGTGCATTGTCGAAATCACGGTTATTGTAGTAGCAGTCGCCTATACGGCATACCACATCGCTCCAGAGAGCATTCTGGCGTGAACCAGATACTTCGTTGAACTTGCTGAAATAGGGGCGAGCCATACGGTAATCTTTCTGTTCCCAATAAGTGTATCCGAGGGTGTAGTAGGCCTTCAGCAGGCAGTCGGTAGATTTCTTCTGCGGAGTGGCAAGGTATTTCTTTATGTCAGATTGTGCATCTGCAAGATTGCCCATCTTGTAGGCGCATTCAGCGCGCCAGAGGAACACTTGAGCGGATTCGGATTTCGTGTCGTTCAGTGCGATTGACTGGGTGAAATATTCCTTTGCCTTGCTGTAATCTTTCTGATCCATGGCATTCAGTCCAAGACGGAAGTAGGCAGTTTCCTTCACCTGCCTGAGTTTCGGAGTCAGAATGTCCATCTTGTCAATGGCATTGATGGCTGCCTGATAATCAGGTTCGTTCATGTAGGCATCGGCAGTGAGTTCGAGAATGGTCTGCCTGTGTGCGGAATTAGGGAACGAGTCGGCAAATGCCTCAAACGACTTGACTGTCTCGCCGAAAGGAGCACGGCTCTCGTAGGTTGCCAATGCGTAGTTGTAAGCCGCTTCCTCGCGTGTCTTGGGGTCAGATGCAGCCTGCGAAGCCCGATGGAAAGACATGCGCGCCTTCTGTGGCTCGTTGAGTTCGAGGTAGCAGTACCCTGCATACAGATAGGCATTTATGGTCAGCGAATCACTCTTGCTGGTAAGTCTGTTCATCGATTCGATTGCACCACTGAAGTTTAACGACTGATAACAAGCCACGCCATGCATGTAGATGGACTCTCGGTTAGGCTCTTTAGCGTTATGGACATAACCGCCGAGAGCAGAGGCAGCATCGGTATAGTTCTGTGTGCGGAAAGCATTCTCGCCTATGATGCGGTATGCCTCGACACGGTATTTGCTTTTAGGATAAGCCTTCAGCAATTCCTTGCCCTTTTCGATGGCGGCAGTGCGCTGTCCGCGGGCATCGTAAATCTGAAGTATGTGGAATTCGGCAGCCTCCTTGAATTTCGAGTTGTCATCGAGAAGATGGAATGCTTCAATAGCCTCAATGTAATGTTGCTGGCAGAATTCGGAATAGCCATAGTAGTAACCAGCCTCGTTGTAATAGTTGCGGCTTGAACTCATTGATGTCTTGAATCCACGACTTGCCTTGTCATATTCCTTGAGCATCAAATGCGAGTAGGCGTTCGAGAAAGTGAGCAGCTCTGCATCCTCGTATTTCAGGTCGTTGGCGTTGCTGTTGTCGTAAGCCTCGACTGCATGACGCCAATCCTTGCGTTCATAATAGGTGCGGCCTTTCATGAAATATAGCTGACTGCGCATGTCAGTCTCTGGATATTTTGCCAGATGAGCGTCTGCACGGTCTTGAAAATCCTTCGATTTCATCATGAAATGGTTGAATACCAAGACATATTCGGCATGTTCTACGAGATTAGTCTCGGCAGGGCAGATGCCTACGGACTCGGCACCTATTTTGTCAGCCGAAGTTTGGATGTTCTCGTTCATTGTCTGCTCGATGAATCTTTCGAGATATTTGCAGCTGACTGCATAATATCCTTCACGCGACAATTCAATACCGCGTGAGAGGTCAGCTCCGGCATTGGTATAAACTTCAGTCCTTTGTCCGAAGGCAAAGTTCCAGACAGTCAATACCGCCAGCAAAAATAGATTCTTTTTCATATATAATGTGTATGTTTTTCTATATTCTGCAACGGACACCTATCTCGCCCCAGGCTCCACTGTACTGCATTGTGCCGTTGGCTATTCTCGTATTGCAGCCGCCTTCAATGAGCAGGCGAATCCCTTCGGCAGACCGGAAGTCGTACCAAGCCTTCAGCAGGAAGGATGGGTTTTCCCAAGTGTCAATAGTGTAGGCCCAGAGGTTGCTGAAGGCAAGACCGAGATTCCAGTTGGAACTGCGTTTCATGCACCACAGGCGGAGGTCGTAAACCATGCTCCAACGCCAGTCCATGAACCGTTTGGCATCTTTTCCCACTATTAACTGCGTGTTGAACTGTCCCATTCCACCGAGCGTCAGCGAGATATAATCCTGCACGTATTCCGCAGCGAGACACATTGCCAATGCATTGAGGTTCTCGTTGGCATATATCTTATATAGGTATTTGTTTTTTAGCCCGAGCGTCTGACCGCTTTCGAAGGGTATCTTGAAAGTGCCTTCGAAAGTGAAATAGTACATGTTGACTGTCGTGGCTCTCAGTCCACCGAGGATTGACACCCAGTCACGTGCGTCCCATTGCATGCGGATATCCGATTTTACGTAATTGCGGCGGTTCTCGTTTGTGCTGTTGTTGTAGCCTAACACACCAATGAAGTAGGCTTTTCCTCGGTTGGTTGATGCCTGCTTGCGTTGGTTCATCTCGAACATGAAACGTTCGACTTCGCGCTCCCAGTCGGCATCAACACTGTCCCTTGAGGTATTTGCACTTGCGCTAAGTGTGATGGCAAATGCCATTAATGTCAATATGCATTTGAACTTCATGCTGCAAATTTACAACTATTTTTCTGTTGCCGGAATATTTATTTGAATTATTTTTCCACATGTGCCGAAAAAAGAGTGGCTTTGAGGTGAATTTGCAGGAACCCTTCAGCGGAACAGAGGGGCACGGAGGCTTGTTTTTTGGTGTATGGGCTTTTCCCCTCAGCGGAACTGAGGGGCACGGAGGCTTGTAAAAGAAAAGGGTTGTCCGGCATGGCGGGCAACCCATATTGAAAAAGATAATAGGATTCTCTGATTATTTGTTTGCAGCTTCGAAGTCCTGCATGCATTTAACGAGAGCCTCAACGTCTTCCTGTGAGCAAGCGTTGTAGATAGAAGCGCGGAAACCGCCGACTGAACGGTGTCCCTTGATACCTACCATGCCACGCTCTTTAGCGAAGTCCATGAATGCAGCCTCTTTGTCTTTGTATTTGTCAGCCATTACGAAGCAAACGTTCATGATTGAGCGGTCTTCCTTCTCGGCAGTACCAACGAACATTGAGTTGCGGTCGATCTCGTTGTAGAGAGTCTCAGCCTTCTTAGTGTTAATCTTGTTCATAGCTTCAACGCCACCCATTTTCTTAACCCATTTCAGAGTCTCGTGCATTACGAAGATTGCGAATACAGGAGGTGTGTTGAACATAGAGATGTTGCGCTCTTCCTCAGCAGCGTGAGTACGATAGTCAACCATTGTAGGAATTGGGTTCATGTACTGGCGGTCAGTGATCTTGCCGAGGAGGTCTTTACGTACGATAACGAAAGTAACACCTGCAGGGCCTACGTTCTTCTGAGCACCACCATAAATCATAGCGTATTTCTTAACGTCAACAGGACGGCTCATGATATCAGAAGACATATCAGCGATGAGATTGATAGGGCAATCCATATCATACTTAATCTCAGTACCGTAGATAGTGTTGTTGGTAGTGATGTGGAAGTAGTCAGCATCTGTTGGAATAGTATAGTTCTTTGGAATGTAAGTGTAGTTCTTGTCCTCAGAAGAAGCAACAACTACTGTCTCGCCAAAGTTCTTAGCCTCTTTAGCAGCTTTCTTAGCCCAAACACCAGTCTGGAGATAAGCAGCCTTCTTGTTCAGCATGTTGGCTGGAACGTGGAAGAACTGAGTAGAAGCACCACCGCCGAGGAAGAGAATCTCATATTCCTCTGGGATGTTGAGGAGCTCACGCCACAAATCGCGTGTCTCTTTCATTACGCGCTCCCAACCTGGAGTACGGTGCGAAATTTCAAGAAGACCAATTCCAGTTCCGTCGAAATCGCGGATAGCTTCGATAGTACTTTCGATTGCCTCTTTTGGCAATACGCAAGGACCTGCATTAAAATTGTATTTTTTCATATCTGTAGTTATATAAAGTTTGTTCTATTTATTTTCGCTGCAAAGTTACATATTAAAAACGAGTTGACCAAATGTTTCTGCCAATTTATTTTCACTGCTTTATGACCTTGATTCCGTTTATCATGTAAACTCCGCTTGCCAGCCCTGTCAAATCTACTTTTCCACCGATTGAACGTTTGACGATTCGACCAGCCATATCCTTTACAACTATCTCATCATCAGTATTTATATATACCATTCCAGTCGTTGGGTTAGGGTAGAGGACAATCCGATCGGTCTCGATGTCGTCAAAGCCTACCTCACCAATAACGGTAAGTTCGAGAGTTGCAACAGAGTCGCAACCGAGTTCGGTCGAAATGACAGCATTATATGTTCCACTCTTTGAGTAGGAAGTACCGTTCCATTCGACGCTTTCACCGGAATTGATGGTCATCTTGGTCGTCGAATGGGCAGTAGGCACAAACGTAAGGTTAATGATAGCGGTAGAGTCGCACATTCCGTCAATGGTCTTTCTATTGATAGTCACCACTGTATCCTTGGTAATTACAAGTCCAGAAATACCATATTCGTAAATTGGTTTACCCTCGCAGCCATAACTATAGTATGTGTTGATTATAGGATCATCGACAGTGACGGTGACATGGTGGGTGACGAAACATCCACCGCGACTCATGCGCTTGACGTGGTATGTGCCGGCTGTCGTAATCATGGTGTCGCCAATCATCAGATAGCCTCCGGCGCAGATATTAGCATTATATGTTGTGTCGGATTTCAACACGTTAAGTGTCAATATTTTTACCAAAGGACAACCATGAGCACCAATTGAAACTATTCTATATGTTCCAGCTTTTGTGTAGTTTTTGCCTTCAAACGTATATACTCCGTCAGCGCAGATGGTTGCTGAAATGTAGTTGACTGTATCTGCAACCGTCAGGTGGAGTGTCGTATATGAGTAGCACCCCTTGATTCCTGGCTTGTACATAGTGTAGATGCCGGCAGTAGTGATGCTGCTGTCGTTGAAAGTATAGACTTCACCATGGCATATAGTGTCGTAAATATCAATAACCGACGGAACAACATACAGGTTCAGTATGACTATTGAGTCGCAACCTGTCGATGTGGAAGTGAATGTCCTTGTGTATTGGTCGGTCGTTGGGTTAGGAATATTGAACAATCCCGATGAGTATGGCACGCCTTCGCAGATGGTGTCGAACATCAGATTGCTGATTTGCTGACGCATGAACAGGTTAGCATAATATATTGTATCCATCACGTTGGCATTTGCAGCTTTTGCTATACGCGAAACGGTGTTTTCTCCAACTGTCATATCCTTGGCAGCAACGTTGAAACCATTTTCGTTGTATGGGCTATTGTAGCAGACAGTGTCGATAATCGTGCCTCCGTCGATGAGTTTGCCTACCCTTATGTCGTCCAAACCAACGAAACTGTTGGTGTTGCCGTTGAAACGGAGAGTGATGCGTGCTCCGTCTGGCAAGGTTGGGAAATACTCCTCTGCTTCGCGCCATGTGTGACCTATTGGCGTGAAGTTGGTCAAGGCAACGAACGAACTGAAATCATTGATGTTGGTCATATAACCAGTAGTGATAGTGAATACGCTATGGTAAGATGGGTTATACATGAAGGACAACTTGAGGTTGCTCTTGTCGCTGATTTCAGGCATTACCATATAGAGGTTCTCACTGCATGTCACGACTTTCAAGCCACGCTCGCCACTATGTACGTAAGTTGTGTCAGTAAGTTTTGCTTCAGCTACGTTGACGAATGGGTATGAGGAATTGCTTCCAGCGTTGTATGAGTTGGCATTCAGCAAATCCCAACATATATCGCTCAGTGTCGCATTTTGTTGTACGTTGAGCATTTCGAAATCCATGTTGTATGGCAATGCAGTGATTGTTCCGCATTGGGTTCTAACCTTGATTGATTTCCAAGGCGACTCGTCGTCATCGCAAATTACGTGGGTGTAGATGTAGTAATTTGTCGAAGCACTCAGGTTGTTTATGGTGAATGTGCTGGTGCCTGGGACAAGGGTGTCGCGGATGAGCACTCCGTCGTGTGTGTCTGTCGTACTTACGGTGTATTCAATCTCTGCACTGGTATCATGACCTGAGAATGACAGAGATATCGAGTTTTCGGTAGTGCCAGTGCAACACACATTGGTAGGCAGACAGTTGAGTTTCCTTATCGAGACGTTGTCGAATGCCAAAGGAGGATTCTGGCATACGGTCTGGTCGTTGAGCCAGAAGAATACAAGGTTGTAGTCGCCTTCGTCGGTGACGTAAGTGATGCCTTCGTTGGTTGTCCATGTCTCTTGATAGCGCATCACTCCGTTGTCCAACTGGTAGCAGTCGCCAGGAATTGACGATGCGCTGAGTCCGGACAATGCGGTGCCAGCTTTGAGTTCCTTGTTGGCAGGAGCGAGGAATACACGGCTATAGTCGTTTACATGCACGGTCTCGCCTTTGACCTTCCAGTCGTAACTCCAGAGGTATGAACCTGCTTCGAGGTGCATTGTGCGATAAGCGTAGCATATAGATGAAGTGTTCACTGCGGCTGGTTCTCCTGAATATGCGTAGTTCACACCATCGTTGCTTATGTACATTGAGTGTGTTGCGCTCGAATAATCGTTAGTGCCGACGATGAATTGGTTGACCTGATTGCCGTTGGCAGTCATCCAGAGATTGGCTTCTGTGGCATCTTCAAAGTCGCAGACGTATGGCAATGTTGCAGAAGGTGTAGGCACTACGAAATTGATGTGCTTCCAGAATGACTTGTCATCATCATCGCACGACTGACGCACATATAGGTAATATGTCTGTTTTGCAGTCAGACCAGTCAGCGTAATAGTATCGCCACTTACAGTCTGAATCATTCCAGACTTGATGGAATCCTCGCTTTCATACTCTATTACAGCATATTCGAGATTTGTTTCACTCGATTTGTCAACTGCTGCCTTAATCTCGGCATTGGTGCGTTTTGTTACTGATATGTTGTTTACTGGCAGACAGGAAACCTCGGTGATGTTCAGGTTGTCAATTGCAAGAGGTGCAGGTCCGACATCCGACTTGGTTGCCATGCTTCTTGTGTTCTGACCGAACCAGCCGAATACTATGTCATAGTTGCCAGCCTTTGTTATCGTGATTATTGTTCGATGGGTTGTCCAGTTCTGCTGTCCTTCCATGCGACCTGGGTAAATGGCGATAGAATTTGCAGGTGCTGCACTATAGTAGGTCTGTGCGTCTGCTGTCAGTTCCAAACCTTCAGGAACGATAAATGCACGTCCGAATGCTTCCCACGAGTTCATGTTTATGCCAGGTTTGTAGGCATCGCATCGCCAGTCAAAATCGACTTCGTAGTTGCCTGGTTCGAAGTGTGCCGCACGGCGGGCATACGATATGTTCAATGCTGTATTTGCGTTGCTTGCAGTAGGCAGTGCAATGGAATAGACTGCATATTTTGCCATTCTCTGCGATACGTAGAGACTGTTGTTGCCCGTAGTAGGTCCAGCCTGTGTTGAGATGTAGAACTTGTTTGAGGTGGATTGTATGTATTCCCACTGGTTGTTGTCCAATGCGTCGTCGAAACTTGTCTGGTAAGGCACTTCGGCAAGCAGTTTCGTTGTCTCGAAGCTTATGCTTGTCCAGGCTGTCGTACTTCCGTCAGAGCAGACAGTTCTTACCCGTGCGTTGTATTGTTTGGTAGGGGTAAGTGTGTTGACAGTAACAGTGTCGTTTGCAGTAGTTCCACGTGTTGTATCGTTTTTAGCGAATATTTCGTATTCGTAGTTTGTCGCATCAGGTGCGCCTCCCCAAGTGATGGTGACTGTAGTAGCCTTCACATCGCCTACCATACGGAGGTTTATTGGTGCGAAGCAGTCGCTTGTAGGAAGTTCTATCGTTGTGCCGTTCGACCATGCAGTCGAGTTGCCGTCAACGCAGAGACCACGTGCAAATACAACGTATTTTCCGCCAGGGGTGAGTCCGGTGATTGCAACACGGTCGGTCAGGGTCGTCATGCTGCCTATTGTGTCAGCCACTGTGGCGTTTCCGTTAGTCACTGGTGCCCATGCAAACTGTATGGTGTCTTTCAGACCCTTGTCGATTCTTACTGTCATCGTAGTCGATGATATGTTTACAATCTCTGGTGTCGTGGTGAAGTCACGACATGCAGGATACTGCAACATCTCTATATCGTCGATTATCAGTCCTCCATAGTTCTTGTGCGCCTCGAACAGCAAATGGTAATCCCCGGTGGATATTCCTGCAGGGACATCTACCGTGATTTCCACGACTGTGTTGCTCAAGAGGTTCTTGTCGTATGTAGTCCAAGTGCCGAGCAATACTGCTCCATCGCTTGACGATGAGCGTGTAGGACTGAGGTACAGTTGGACATCGCTCGTCATGTATGTCTCTGCGTAGCGTTTCATCCAGAACTTGATGCTGTATTCGCGTGTCGCATCGATGTGTGTTGCAGGTGACGAGAGCGTTGAGGAATTTTTCATGGCTGCTGCCGTCCCTGTATGTGCATCGTTGTAATCGTATTGTGGTACATACCTTTCCCATCCGTTGTCGCTTGCCTGCCAGCAGGTAGGAGGGAACTCCGAGCCGTTGAAATCTTCTGTAAATGGATAAGTGTAGTTGGTTCCGCAAGCTGTCGTGAAATCAATTGAAATCCATTTCGAAGGGTCGTTGCCATTGCAATTGTTGGCTATATACAGATAGTAATGTGTCGAATGCTGCAATCCTGTAAGTTCGATTGTCGAGTCAGTAGCAGCCGCGCCTGTCGCAACTGGGTCCTCCTTGCTTGGAATGGTGTTGAGAATCCATTGTGTAGGTACGGTTCTCTGTGCTTTCTGGTAACGGATTGTTGCAGTGTTCGATGCAACGCTCTTTACTGAAGCCGAAATGACAGGTTGGCAAGTCAGTTTGCGTACTGATACGTCGTTGATTGCAAGAGGTGACTGCGAGCCATACGTGTCGTTGTTGGTCCATGTGAATACTAAGTAGTAGTAACCGCTTCGCCCTGTCATATCTATGGTAGTAGAGAGCATACGCCATCCTCCGCTGACGTTTGAGACGATGCCTCCATCCAATGGAATCATATTGGCAGGGTAGTAGCTTTCATAATAATAGCCAGATTGAGGAACTTCTACTCCGTTGTCGGCAGGGACGAGGTAGAAACGTGCGTAGTCGTACATATTCATACCTCCGGTGCATTGCCAGTTGAATTCAATCTCATACTGTCCGTTCTCGAAATTGAACAGACGTGCTGCAGCTGTCGAGCTGGCTACATCAATATCGTATGAGTAGGTCAGACCTCCATCCTGTGATACGTATAGCGCCTTGCTGCCGCTCTTGACTGCTCCGTAGGCATGTCCTATTGCGAAGATGTTGGCTGACGTTTCGGAGTTGTTGATTATCCACTTGCCGATTTCCTCGTCGTCGGAGAAATCACAGACGTATGGCATTGCGGCAGGAGCTCCTGATGTCTTGAATCGTGTTATTCTCCAGTTCGAGAGGTCGGTTGGTCCGCACTCTGTCCTGATATAGAGTTCATATTCAGTCTCAGGTTGAAGCCCGTTTATCTGGAATGTGCGCTGTGTGGTGATGTTGTATTGCTGCGAACTGAGCTTGAATCCAATCTCGCCTACTGCCCATTGCCATTTAGCGTGCGAAGCCACTGAATCGACAATGGTTGCGCTTGCTGAAATATCCCTTGCCTTGATGTTTACCTTCGAAATGTCCTGACAGTTCAGTACCTCACGGACTTCGACGTTGTCGAGGAATATCGAACCCCTCTGGAAGTTGGCAGTTGCAAGAAATGCAATCTTGATATTGTGTCCTGCAAATGCAGACAGGTCGTATGAGTAGGTTGAGAAACCCTTAGGTGTCTTTTCGGAATCAATTCCAGATGGAGCAACCGACCCAATCAGTGTCTTCTGTGCACCTTCAACAACCTCGATAGCGAGGTCAGAGCAGGTTGCATTGTGGGCACAGTCGAATTGCAGAACGTACTGGCTACCTGCTGCAAGTGCTATCTCTGGTGTATTGAGCTCGGCAATACCTGCCTTCACCCACTGGTTGTCCAGACGTGCCATCTTGTTGCTGCTGTTGCTGAATACTCCCCACAGGTAAGAACTTGACTGGCTCGGAGTGGTTGATGAACCGGTATCCCAGCATCTTGGTGTCCTGTCAATATCGTGTGTCTCGAAGTCCTCGATGAATGGAGGCGTCACAGTTCCGCACAGCGTGGAATAAGGGTCGCTCACCGTTTCCTCCGATATGTCCTGAGCCGAGCATACGGCTTTCAGATACAATTTGTAGGTCGTTCCCGGATTCAGTCCTGTAAGCTGGTATGGATGTGAGTTGACTATATGTTTCACTCCTTCACCGCCCTTGGTTGACAATACGAACAGTTCCCATTGGGTCTCGGTTCCTTGAGGAGCCCAGTCAACCATCATTGATGTTGTCGTAATGTTATAGGCAGTAAGGTCTTTTGGCTTAGCGCAGGTTGGAGTGGTTGCAAAGTTGAACTGGTCAAAATATGCCGTAACTCCCTGTTCGGTAATTATCACTACATATTGTGCACCTCTGTAATCGTCATATTGAGGGTCGGCAGGCAAATTCAATGGAACATTGAATTCGGTCCACATATTGTTGTTTCTGACATGTACCTTCTCTACCTCGGCGTATGAAGTGAGATCCTCTGGATCATTCATCAAACCTATTGTCACATCGCAGCTTGACGATGTGTTGACCCAACCGCTGAATGTGTTGCCAGCGAGAGTCTGGGTATTGAACTGAGGAGAGATAAGCATCAGTCCGTTCACTTTATATGAACTTGACCCTGAATGGTGCATGTTGTTGACCCTCAGCGCAGTTCCTGTTCCAGCAGTGCTCCAGCAACTGATAGATGACTCTGATTCGAAATCCTGCGTATAAGGAATGCTGACTGCGCCACATCTTGTGTGGAAGGTCTGTACTTCGAGCCATTCACTTGATGATACGTTGTCGCTGCATATAGAACGTACGGTATAATAGTATGTTGTGTTAGGTACGAGATTTGTCAGGTTGACTATACCGCTCGTGCATTTGGCGTCAAGATAGATATTTCCGCTGATTTCACCGTTAGCATCTGGCTCAGTATCTGACACTCTGACTTCATACTTGCTGGCATTGCCCACTATGCTGATTTCAGCGGTGTTTGTTGCCAGTGCAGAGATGAATGCTGACGTAGGAGGTATGCAGTTTACCTCTTTCAGACTGTAATCATCTGCTATGAAGTAGTAGGTTACATTGGCTCCTGACTCGGTTGTGAAACCTACAAAGTAATCACCGTCTGTCGGAACAGTGAAATAAGCTTTAGCTTTTGCCCAATTGATTGAATTGACGTTGATTACAGCTATTTCGTTGGCTTGGTCAATCAATGTGCCATATTTGAATCGGATGTTGTAGTCAAGCAGGCTGTTCTGCTTCATGTACGCCTTTGCCCACAGGCTTATTTCGTAATTCTTGCCTGCTTCAAGTGTGACATATTTGAACAGTGACAGACTGGTGGAGAGTTCGGTTGGCGACTGCGAGCCTGACACCAATGTTCCACCTATGCCGTTGAATCCTCCGATGGTATGGTTGTTTTCGCTTCCTGTGAACACACCGACTGCGCCATTGTTTATTACCTCGTTGATGAAGCATCCTTTCAATTGTCCTGACTGTATGCGTTCGAAATCTTCGAGAATTGGCACGGTAGTGGCAATGCAAGTGGTGGTGAACCTGATTGGTATCCTTGACCAATTGCCATATTCATTGCCGCAGTTGCGACGTACATAGACATCGTATTCAGTCTGCGGTGTGAGACCAGTGATATTTCCACTGTTCATTCCTGCAGTCACGCTTACCGTAGTTCCCATTCCAGCTTGTATTCCTTTAGTTCCGTATGAGATTTCCCATGCTGTTCCGGCGTTGTCGGTTATGTTGATTTGTGCAGAACTTGATGTTACATTGCTGATTGAACTTATTCTGAGGTCTGCACACAATGGTTTCAGTGTGACCTGGAAATTGTCAATAAGCAGTTTCCCAAATCCGTTGCTCACTTCCGATTCGAATGCGAATATTACGTTGTGTCCTGCGTATGCTGACAGGTCTTTCTCGTATTCCATGTAGCTGTCCATATTCGACCGCAATGAATCGAGCACTGTGAATGTCACGCCATTGTCAATTGATATTTTCAGTACTGGAGATATGAAATCAGTCATTCTCGTGCGGCTCATGTTGTTCTTGAAGTCGAATGTCACACGATATTGTGTTCCTGCGTTGAGTGCAATGACTGGTGATATTGCTTTGGCTATACCTGCCATTGTCCCTTCGTTTTCAAGACGCATGACCATCTGTTCCGACTCCTTGCTTGCGTCACGATATGCACCGAAAATCTGACATTTTGTTGCTGCCGTGCTTGCCGTTGGAGTGGTTGATGAACTGATGTCCCAACACTGGATAGAATTGTTGGTTATGTACTCTTCGAAATCCTCAACGTATGGCACTTGCTTGGTCTGACATTTTGTAGAGAAGTTCTTGCTGTATGTGAATTTTTCGGAGCGGTCTGTCGTACTGCAATAAGCATAGATGCTTCCGCTTACCGAATAGTCAGTCCCCATGTCAAGTCCGGAGATAGATATTGATGGAGTATTGACGAGTGTAGAGTCGTGTGCCACCTGAGTACTGCCGTTGATTACATTATAAACAACAATCCACTGGTTTTCGGTTCCGTTAGGTGTCCATGACATGGTGGCGGAATTAGTTGTTGTAGTGATGCTGCTGATGTCCTCGATAGGGCGGCAGGTAGGAATCAACTCTACAGACATATCGTCAAAATACAACTCTGTGCCATTCTTGTGGACACCCTCTATTAATATATAATGTGTACCGGACTGCGGAATGCTGAACGAATATTTATGCCATCCAGCACTTTCTTCAGCAGGAGCAGCGGCATAGTATCTTGGTATGAATCCCAGCAGTGTCGCATTGGCAACAGATGTGTTGCTCTGGCTTTCCCAGATTTTGATGCCCTCTTCTGGCTGACCATCGTTGTTGTCTCGGTTGACCCATAAAGTCACCTGATGTGTATTGGCAGAAGGAATTGGCAGAGCCTGGCTTGCGAGATACGACATTGTCCTGTCTGGCATCACTTTCATCTTCATTGCCTTGTTTCCACTGTGTCGTACTGTTGCCGATGCCTCGAATGCCTGGCATGTGTCGCTTGTGAGGCTGCCCTGAGTCCAGCAATCAGGAATCATTCCAGTCTCGAACCCTTCAGTGAATGATGCGTTTACAGCTATATCGCAAGGCGTCGTAATCTCGATGGCGCGGCTTGGTTCGCTATTGCCGTCAGTTCCGCAGTTTGCTGTGATGGTTACGGTGTAATGTGTGTTAGGAGTTAGTCCTGTAGCAGTGTATGGACTTGTAGTTGAAGTGAAAGTCTTGGTATCTCCTGGTGCTGAAAAAGAGATGGTGTAATTGATTGACCCATTCTCTTCCCACTCGACTGTAGCACTGTTTTTAGTAACATTGCTGACTTTTGGATTCTCTGGTCTGAAACAACCTGGCGCCATGTGGATGTTGACATCATCCATGTATATTGTCGTGTTTAAGCCACTGCCAAAATAGAAGCATACCGATACTGGTGATATTGGATCCATCTGACCAATGGTGTTGAACCTTATGTCGTGCCAATCATCATCGTTGAGTGTCCCGTAATATACAGGGGCGAAAGTTCCGATGTCGGCAGGGTCGGTGATTATGCCGACCATATACATGGTTTCGTATGTCTCGTCTTGTCTTATCCTGTAATCTATTTCGAGATTATCAGCTGATTCAGCCACCAATGGGAAAATAATGTATGCATCGCTTGCAGTTGTAGGGTTGAGTCGCAACATCTGATTGTAGATGCTTGCATTATGACTTGTTGTGCACAAAGGAATCGCTGAATTGTTGAAGTCTGCACTGTATGGCAATGCCTGCGATTCACAAATTGTCGCGAAAGTCATTGTCGCTTTTTTCGAAAATCCTGCATACTCAGCGTCGCAATCGCCTTGCAATTCTACGTTGTATGTTGTGTTGGCAGTCAGGCCGTTGATAGTGGTATAGTATGCTCCACTCTGTGGTGTCACAGCCAATGTGGAATCTTGCATTATGATGCTGCCGTTTACGTCTGTGACGGTGATGATGAACTGTCCTGGCTGTTTTCCTCCATAACTTAATGTCCACATCAGGGTTGCGGATGTCGGAGAAATGCCTATTATCGTCATGTCTGTCGGTTCCTGACATCTCGGAGCAGACTCAACCACAACGTCGTCGAGATAGATGTAGGCATCACCTGTTCCGGAATTAGACGTTCCCTTGAAGACGATTTTTACATTGTTGTTTCCTGCAAAACCCTGAAGGTCATATTCCTTGTTGACCCAGTCGTCAGCCAACGGAAGATCGTTAGCAAGTACGTTTGGATATGTTGCGCCTCCGTCAGTCGATACGAAAATACTGAAATCACCTCCATTGGGTTTTTTGTATTTGAATTTCAGTACCATTTTGCTGCCTTGAGCGAAACTCATGCTCGGAGTCTTGAGCATGTTGGTCATTCCAGGCAGGTTGTTTCTTGAATCAAACCTGATGCAGCCTTCATTGTCGCTTAAAGCGTAGGCATTCCATCCTGCATTCAGTCCTGTTATCGTACCTTCGGTATTGTTCCATCCTGAGGGTACGCCTGATGCAATGCTGTTGAAGTCTTCGTTCAGCAACACTGTCTGCTGACCTATAACCATACAGGTCAACAGGCATCCAACTAATAAAGTTAATAGTCTTTTCATTGATTGTTTATTTATTGTTTTTTATTATTTTCACAAGTTCATCTACTGCTTCATCTTCCGAGATGTTTTTAGCTACGCATTCACGTCCTTTGTATAGTGACACCCTGCCTGCTGCACCGCCGACATATCCGTAATCGGCATCAGCCATCTCGCCAGGACCGTTAACCACACAACCCATGATGGCAATCTTCATTCCCTTGTATCCTCTGGTGGCTTCTTTGACTTTTTTTACAGCTGCATTTAGGTCATATTTAGTTCTGCCGCATCCTGGGCAAGTGATGTATTCAGTGTCAGTTATTCTCGCCCTTGATGCCTGAAGCATCTTGAACGACATGTCAACCACCTGTTGCTCGGTAATCACCTCGCTTCGGTCGTAAATGTATATTCCGTCCAGCAGTCCGTCGATAAGAAGTGCTCCGAAATCAGTGCCAGCCATGACTTCGAGTTCTTCGATGTCGTCAGTCATATACACTCGTGAAGCAACGATTGGATTTCTGATGCCTGCCTTGTCAAATTCGCTGACCATAGCTCTTATTTCGCCAACGAAGTTAGGGTTGGCAGGAGCCAGCATCAGCGGCACTTCTGGATTGTGAGCCAATGCGTTGACTGTCATTTCATCGATGTCTTTCAATGATCCTACCATCAGGAATCTCGGCATGGTCATCACTGTGTAGTCAGCACCCAATCCGTCTGTATGTGCTACTACTACAGGCACTTGTCCATCGCCTAACAGATCTGACTTGTTGCTCTTCCTTCTTGTATATTCGAAAGGATTGAAAGGCAATTCGTTTTCGCAATGTATCTTGATGTCTGTCCCGCGGTGGTTGACGTATCTTACCAGTTTATCGGCTACGGGTATTTCGTCTTCTGGATTTTCCGAGAGCGAAACCCTTATAGTGTCGCCTATGCCGTCCATCAGCAGGGCACCTATTCCTATTGCTGACTTTATCCTACCTTCGTCGTCGCTGCCTGCTTCTGTCACTCCGAGATGAATAGGGTAGTTCATTCCCCGCTCATCGATCATGCTTGCCAACAGTCGTACGGTCTGAACCATTATTCTTGCATTAGAAGCCTTGACTGACAGTACTATATCCTTGAAATCCAACTCTTCAATCATCTCAATCATCTCAATGCACGACTCGGCAAGTCCCCTTGGTGTGTCGCCGTATCTGGACATCATTCTCGGTGACATTGACCCATGGTTCACTCCGATTCTGATTGCGGTACCTTTTGATTTGCAGTTGCGGATGACAGGTTCAAGTTTCTCTTTTATTTTTCTTCTTTCCTCGTTCCATTCATCATCGCTGTACTCGCCTCTTTTCCCAGCTACGAAATTGCCGGGATTTATTCTTATCTTTTCTACTGCCAGAGCTGCTCTTTCAGCTACGTTTGCGTTGAAATGGATGTCGGCCGACAAAGGGGTGTTTATACCTTCGTCTTTGAGTCGTTGTGCTGTTTTCGCAAGGCTTTCCACCTCTTTTATGCCTTGTGTGGTGAAACGTACCAATTCTGCACCAGCCTCGATGCACCTTTTTGCCTGAGCTACGCTTGCGTCAATGTCGTTGGTGTCAACGTTGGCCATGGTCTGTATCATGATCTTGTTGTCACCTCCAATCTTCACATATTCACCAATCTGCACTTCTCTGCTTTCTCTCCTTTTATAATCAAAAATCCCCATTTTTTCTGTAGTATATTTGACTTGCAAAATTACAAATAGTTTTCCAACCTTGCAAATGTTTGGGAAAAAAAATCTTCGATTTCCGATCGTTTGTCACATGGCGGCATATATGAATTTCATATTTGTCCAGCTCTCGGAATGTGGATATGTCATCTTGCTCATGGATGGAGCTTATACATCGAATGAATAGGCGAATTGGTATTCAAGGACAGCATAATTAATGAAAATGTCCATTAGCCCCCATTAGTTGAAAAGTTTGAAGTTAACTTTTTCAGTATAAGAAAGTTTCCTGCTCAAGCTTCACTTCAAGAGAAATGATTCTCATGCGATAACCTTTTTGTTGATGGAATTGAACGAAAATCGAGTAATAGAAGCATGGAAAAATAGAAAATATCGTGATGACACAATTATATTCAGAATAAATTTGGTGGATAGATGAAAATGTTGTACCTTTGCTGCCATTATCATAAAATGATTATCATAAAATGAAAATGGAAACAAATCCTTTTATTACAAGTGGTTATGCAGGTCCAGAGTATTTTTGTGACAGAGTTCAAGAGACTCAAGACATTATCAACTTGCTCACAAACGGCAACAATCTGGCACTAATTTCGCCTCGACGTTTGGGAAAAACGGATTTGTTGCGCCATTGTTTCTCGCAACGTCAGATACAGGAGCATTACTATACCTTCATAATCGATATCTACTCGACCAATTCGTTAGCAGAAATGGCCGACCGCATGGGCAAAACGATACTCGAAAGCCTCAAACCAAAAGGACGTAGGGTGTGGGAATCATTTCTGAATGTAGTGACGTCCATCAAATCTTCGATTACGTTTGATTCATTTGGGATGCCGTCTTGGAGTGTGGGCATTGGTGATATTCACAATCCCTCCGCCACGTTAGACGAGATATTCAGATATCTGCAACAAGCGGATAAACCATGTTTGGTTGCTATTGATGAGTTTCAGCAAATACTGAAATATGGTGACAATCAGGTTGAAGCAGCTCTGCGCACACACATACAATACTGCAGCAATGCCCATTTTGTATTTTCGGGATCTCAACGACATCTGATGGGGAGCATCTTCACTTCACCAGCACGTCCTTTCTACCAAAGTGTCACAATCATCAATCTTTATCCGATTGCATTGGAAAAGTATTCCGAGTTTTGTCACAAACAATTTGCATTGGGCAATAAAAGCCTTGACGATGACCTGATTGAACAAATATACAATAAATTTGAAGGAGTGACTTTTTATCTTCAGAAGGTCATGAATATCCTTTATATGCGCACTCCTGTAAATGGAAATTGTTCGATAGACGAACTGCAGCCAGCCATTGACTACATAATAGATTTTACTGCAGGGACATACCAGGACCTGATGTATCAGTTACCAGAGAAACAGTCTATCGTATTACGAGCAATCAGCCAAGATTGCAAAGCCAGCCAGATTAAGTCGGGCGCATTCGTAAAGA
>JAKSNT010000031.1 GCA_024399575.1 Paludibacteraceae bacterium | reverse complement strand
GTCGCCCCTTACATAGGGGTGTGGATTGAAACTATCTAACTTGTAATTGAATGCACCGCCAAATTGTCGCCCCTTACATAGGGGCGTGGATTGAAACGAGAATAGAAGAAGCAATTACGAAGAATTAACTAGTCGCCCCTTACATAGGGGCGTGGATTGAAACAGCTCTTCGACTATCCGTTTCCTCAGTCTGTATGTCGCCCCTTACATAGGGGCGTGGATTGAAATATACCGTGGCTTTAGCCTCTGAAAAAAACTTCTGAAATTGTTGTCCAGGTCAAAAATAATTCATACCTTTGCGTGCGAAAATTAATATGAAAAAGACAAAATATAGGTATTTTAGATAAGTTACTGAAATACAGTTCTTCTTAACGATTTGAGACGAAATGTACCACATAAAAAAGTATCTGTAAATACTTTTTTTTGTAAAATATAGTATCCATAAATACTTTCTATTTCAAATGGATGTTTGGATTGCTTTATTAATGGTACAAAAAATCCAATTATTTTTAACCCCCTCGAATTCGAGGGGGGGGGTTAAGGTCTTTCGCCAAATTGATTTTCAGAACGGGGTCTTCATTATCCGTGTGACGTTCACGCCAAGACGACATGCAGCCTCGCGCAACTCTGCCTCGAAATGGTAGGCTATCGACCCTACAAATCCGACAGGAAGCGACTTGGCATCAGGATATTGCATGACGTTCCTCGTGAAGAAACGCTCAAATTCGTCCAAGAGCATCGCATGAACGTAGGGCAAATCGCGATGCTCGCCGAGGAGATGGGTATATGACGCCAGATAACGGTTGGGCAATGTCTGACGATAGACACGTTCGATGATGTTGAAATAGTCCAGCCCATATCTGTCGCGGAGAATCGAATCAAGAGGTTCAGGCGTGAGACCCTTCACGAAATCAGAAAGCAACCTCCGACCGAAGACTGCTCCCGACCCCTCGTCGCCAAGGATGAAACCACCTGCATGGACATTCATCACAACCTTTGCGCCATCCCATAAGACTGAGTTCGAACCAGTGCCGAGGATGCACGCAACGCCACGACTGTCGCCAAACAGGAAACGCGCTGCACCTATAATGTCAGATTCGACAGTCACAACATCGCAATGCGTATGGCGTTTCAACTGCCCGGCAAGCGAATCGCATGAAGCCATCTCGGCACATCCTGCACCATAGAAACAGACCTTCGCAGGCACCTCGACAAGCCATTTCTCCAACTCGCCCAACACTTTCTCAATCTGTGCAAAATCCTGATGCATAGGGTTTATACCCTCAGTCTCAAGAAACGAATCGCTTTCGCCACGAAGCATCCATTTGGTCTTAGTTGACCCAGAATCGGCAAATAATACACTACCCATATATTTGATATAAGCAAACTTGCCGCAAAGGTATGAATTATTTTTCATATTCAACTAATTTTTTACAAGAAAATTGCCTTTATCTCGAATTTAATTTGTACCTTTGCAGTCGGTTTATTTTGGTGGATTGCGTACAATAAAAACCTGACGGCAGATAATAAATAAAATAATACAAACATACTATGGGAAAAGTAATTGCCATCGCCAATCAGAAGGGAGGCGTGGGAAAAACAACGACAAGCATCAACCTCGCAGCATCACTTGCCAAACTCGGGAAGAAGGTCCTTCTGGTCGATGCTGACCCTCAAGCCAACTCGTCAAGCGGATTGGGTATTGACATCAAGGGACGTACCAAGACAATTTACGAAAGCCTGATAGGCGAAATCAAAGCTGCAGAGGCTTGCGTCAAAACAGATTACGACAACCTCTGGATCATGCCCTCGCACATCAACCTCGTCGGAGCAGAAATCGAGATGATTGACATGGAAAACCGTGAAATGTGCATGCGCGAAATGCTCACTGACATCCGTGAACAATATGACTACATAATCATTGACTGCTCGCCTTCGCTCGGACTTATTACCGTCAACTCGCTGACGGCTGCTGACTCGGTAATCATACCTGTACAATGCGAATATTTCGCTCTCGAAGGTATAGCAAAACTGCTCAACACCATCGCGAGAATACAGAAACTGCTCAACCCACAACTGACCATCGAGGGATTCCTGCTCACCATGTACGACTCGCGCCTGAAATACGCCAACCAGGTGGCTGAAGAGGTGCGCAAGCATTTCGGCGACATGGTGTTCAAAACCATGATCTCAAGAAACGTGAAACTGAGCGAGGCTACTTCCTACGGTCAGCCAGTGCTGGTTTACGACAAGGACTCAAATGGAGCAAAGAACCATATTGACCTGGCTCAGGAACTAATCGCTAAGGGTTAAAAAAACTATGGCAAAAAACACAGGAAACAGAATGGGCCGCGGTCTTGACTCACTGCTCGGAGGTGACGACATACAGGCCATGACTGAACAGGTGGCTGAAATCCGCGGAAGTCTGAAATTCGCAGAAATCAAAATAGACGAGATCCATCCCAATCCCAATCAGCCGAGAAAGGAGTTTGACGAAGATGCACTTGCCGAACTTGCAACCTCAATCAGGGAGAACGGAATCATCAGCCCTATCACTGTCCGCAAGACGGCTGAACATTCATACCAGATAATCGCCGGAGAACGTCGCTACCGTGCTTCGAAAATGGCAGGTCTTGAGAAGATGCCTGCCTACATAAAAGAGGTTGATGACGACAAGGTGCTGGAGATGGCACTAATCGAAAACATCCAGCGCGAAGACCTCAATGCAATAGAAATAGCATTGTCGTATGAGGGACTGGTGACGGAATACGGACTGACCCAAGAACAGATAGCCGAACGAGTAGGCAAGAAACGCGCAACGGTGGCAAACTACCTGCGTCTGCTCAACCTGCCCGCAGAGATTCAACTCGGACTGAAAGACGGACTGATAGAAATGGGCCATGCACGCGCCCTCGCTGGCGTCGAAAGTGCGGAAAGACAACTTGAGATATACAATCAAATAGTCAAGGAAGGAGCCTCGGTGAGAAGAACCGAAGAACTTTGCCGCTCAGACAAAAAACCTCGTACCACCAAAATAAAGAGCAAAGAGATTTCCGAACTCGAAGAGGGTCTGAGAATGGTACTCGGCTCAAACGTCAAAGTGGTATATGACGACAAGGGCAAAGGCAAAATAGAAATCAGATTCAGCAGCGACGAAGAACTGGACAAACTGATGATACAGTTCGACAAACTGAAAACAGAGATTTGAGAAGGATATTCTTCATATTGACCGCAATCGCATGTTGCACAATCGTTAATGCCCAGGAGCTGGCAGACAGCACCGCTGTTTTCACCACCGACAAGATGGACACACTGATTGCCGACAGTATTGGCACGAGAGTGCCTATGCACCGTTTCGTCCGAGATTCCACAACGTTCGCAACATTCAAGAATGCCGAACCTGTAGATAGCACCGCACTGAAGAAACAGATGCGAAAGATGGAAAAGGAAATGGCAGCAGCAAACTGGCGACCAGACCCCCAGAAAAGCTTATGGCTTGCCTTCGCATTCCCGGGACTCGGACAAATCTATAACCGGAAATACTGGAAACTGCCAATAGTCTATGGAATAGGTTGCGGCATAGGTTACGCAATAGCCTACACCAACAGGATGTACAGGGATTACATGACAGGTTACCAAAACATCAACAGTGCCCACCCCGACAAGAGCAAATACGAATCGCTTATTCCCGAAGGCTACCCGGAATCGTCATACTCCGACTACCTGAAAAACGAAATGAACAATTACCGAAGATCAAGGGACATATCGATAGTGGCAGGCGTAGTGGCATACGCACTGACCATCATAGATGCGTTCGTTGATGCACAACTGAATGATTTCGACGTATCGCCGAACCTCTCGATGAAGGTTAAGCCTACAGTACAGGACAATGGCGTAGGTTGCGGTGTGAAAGTAAGTTTTTGAAAAAAAGAATTATGAAAAAGATATTTTTTGCATTGGGATTCCTACTTGGCGGAATATGCCCAATATATGCACAGGTGAACGAAGAAATAGAGATGGAAGAGACCTATCCTGTCAAGGAAATAGACATGTCTTCCTATACGGACAGCGCAGTGGTCACCAACGACAGCACAGTCTGCAACAAGGCGGAATACGACTGCCAGATTGAGCAGATGATGCACGATTTCCTCATACTCAAATCATTCAACAGCGACTGCGCAATAATCGATGACACAACCGGCCATATTTTCGCCTCCGAGGCAACTTACAAAAAGCGGCTCAAGAAACTGCCTTACGAAATGGAGATGCCATACAACGATGATATCAAAAAATTCATCGAAATGTATGTCAAGCGGAAAGGGCTCGTAAGCTACATGCTCGGGCTTGGTCAGAGCTATTACTTCAACATGTTCCAGCAGAAACTGTCGGCGAAAAACATGCCGCTCGAACTATGCTATCTGCCAGTGATGGAAAGCGCACTGAACACAAGGGCAGTATCGAGAGCAGGAGCAGCAGGTCTGTGGCAGTTCATGGTCGGCACAGGCAAGATGTACGGTCTTGAGGTCAACAGCCTGATTGACGAACGCCGCGACCCCGCCAAGGCTACTGATGCTGCCGTAAGATACCTCCACGACCTGTACAACAAGTTCGGCGACTGGCACGTGGTGATTGCCGCATACAACTGCGGGCCAGGCAATATAGCAAAAGCCATGAAACGCTCGGGAGGAAAGACATCATATTGGGAGATAGCACCATACCTGCCTCGCGAGACACAGTCGTACGTGCCTATATTCATCTCTGCCTGCTACATCATGAACTATTATCAGGAACACGGCATCTGTCCTGCAAAACCCAAATTCAACTACGTGACCGACACAGTGATGGTAGCTGACCGCGTTCACCTGCAACAGATAGCCGACGTGACTGGCATAGACATTGAAGAACTCGAATTCCTCAACCCACAGTATAAAAAAGACATACTGCCAGGAAACGAAAAAGCGTACCCTCTGACATTGCCTCTGTCGATGATAAACTCGTACGGAAACAACCGCGACAGCATCCTCAGATATAAACCGGAACTCAGCGCAAGAATGGAAACTGCCAAATCATCTTACAACAGCGGCAGCAGCTCAAGAGGAAATGCAGGCGGAACAAAATACTACAAAGTCAGGAAAGGCGATTCACTCGGCAAGATAGCCAAGAAATATGGTGTAACGGTCAACCAACTGAAGAAATGGAACAAACTCCGCAGCAACACCATACAGATTGGAAAAACACTCAAAATATGTAGATAACCCCATGGAAAAACTATTTTACGGCATAAGCGAAGTGTCAGAAATAACCAATGTAACGGTATCAACACTGAGATTCTGGGAATCGCATGTAGATAAGCTCAAGCCAAGCAAAAGCGATGGTGGCACCAGACGATACAGCAAGGACGACATAGCAATAGTCGAAAAAGTAAAATACCTGACAGAAATATGCGGATATACACTCGACGGAGTGAACAAGCAACTGAACAACAGACTCAACGAAATAGACATGAGGGTGAAACTGACAAAAAAACTGACTGACATCAGGACTGAACTTCAGGAAATCCGCAAAGAACTGAACGAACGTACAGCCTTGCAGAACGAGGCTATAATAGATCAATGATATGAAGAATTTATTCAAGGGATTCGGCATAGTAGCTGGAATAGGAATAGCAGTCAGCATATTGATGGCAATAGCGATGCTGACATGCAAAGAGGCATACACCAGCACCGCAGGACAATACATCAGCCAGATAGTATCATCAATTGCATTGTTCGGACTCTCAGCATGGATTGGCATAAAGGTCATAGAGAAAGAGAGCGTTGTCCACCTCACAGGATTGGACAAGGGGCTGAGCAGAAAGACATGGATCATGCTCGTAGGATTGGCAATAGCCGAACTCCCCGCAGTATTGTTTGTCGAAGAATGGAATGAAAACATAACACTTCCACAGACATTCGCCGGCGTCGAAGTATGGCTGAAGATGATGGAAGAACAGGCAAACGCAATGATGGAGATGTTCATCAACTCGGACAGCATCCTCCGACTCATACTCAACGTCATAGTACTTGCAGCAATACCAGCCATGATCGAAGAACTCATGTTCAGAGGCTGGATTCAGCGAAACCTCTGCAAGATAACAAACCACCATACGGCAATATGGGTGACAGCATTCATATTCTCGGCAATACACATGCAATTCTATGGCTTCGTGCCACGTATGCTCTTAGGTGCCGTGTTAGGATATGCATATTTCTACACAAAGTCGCTATGGGGTTCGATAATAATACACTTCGTGAACAACACCTTAGCTGTCATAGGCGGATGGCTGGCTTACAAAGGAGTGATGGACGAAGAGATGAATGTGCAGGCGCCTATTGCCTTGGCATCGCTGGCAATAAGCATCACAATGATATATTACGTGTACAAATACAACCATACTGAGAAAACAGAAAAATAACTATGTTGGAACTGGAAAGCAGAATAGTTGAAATGCTGAAGACGGTATTCGACCCTGAGATACCTGTAAACGTGTACGACCTCGGACTGATATACCGCATTGAAGATATGACAGGCGAAGGCGACATGGAAATTGACATGACCCTGACCGCCCCCAATTGCCCTGCGGCAGACTTCATAGCCGATGACGTGAAGGAGAAAGTAGAATCAGTGGATGGAGTCAAAAGCCTGAAAGTAAACATAGTCTATGAGCCAGAGTGGAACCGCGACATGATGTCGGAAGAGGCTCAACTCGAACTCGGAATGCTATGAAATACTATTTCGTCGGAGATGCACATTTAGGGTGCAGAGCCTGGGACATTGAACGTAGGGAGGAGATGGAAAGAGAATTCCTGAGCTTCCTCACACAACATACAGGCAACAAGGAATGTGGGGGCATATTCCTCATGGGCGATATCTTCGACTTCTGGTTCGAATTTGCGCATAGCATTCCTGACGGTTATGACAATGTGCTTGAACAGATAAGAAAGGTGGCTGCAAGCGGGGTGAAAATACATTTCATTCCAGGCAATCACGACCAGTGGACATACGGCTATCTCGCCTCGCTTGGAGTGACGGTCCATAAGAAAACGTCAGAAACGACACTTGGCGGGAAACGCATATTCCTCGCTCACGGACATGGGCTGAACAGTCAAGGCAAACCTGTAAAATTGATGAACGCCATATTCGAAAGCCCATTCTGCCAATGGGGGTTCCGACATCTGGTGATGCCAAAAGCAGGATTATGGTTCGGCAGAAAATGGAGTGCCTCAAACCACAGGAAACACAACAGCGAATATAAAGACGACGGCTGCATTGACTATTACGAAATTCAAGGAGGCGACATGCCTGGCGACGAGCAGGTGGAATGGGTAAAAAAGAATTTCGAAAAACTGAAACAATACGACTACATCATCATGGGACACAGACACCAAGGAATAGACATGATGATGAAAGACAATGTAAGGCTCGTAATATTAGACGGTTTCTTCGTAAGCGGAATGGATTCTGCGTTCTGTATAGAAGCTTGATTCGCCGTTTTTAGATTAATTCACAGAAAAGACTTGGTGAAATAAACGAAAAGGCTTAACTTTGCAGGCAGAAATACCCCTCCGCAAAACCAGGGAACACAACAGAATAAACAAACAATTTTATTATAACATGAGAAAGCTATTCATTATGATTGCAGCAGCCTTCGTGGCTGTAACTGCAATGGCACAGGAGAATCCGATGATGAAACCTGTACCTATGGACCCAGAAGTGAGATACGGACATCTGCCAAACGGGTTGACTTACTATGTCCGCCACAACGAGACTCCTAAGAACCGTTGCGAGTTCCACATTGCACAGGCTGTCGGTGCTATCCTTGAGGAGGATCACCAGAACGGTCTTGCACACTTCCTTGAGCACATGTGCTTCAACGGAACAGAACATTTCCCAGGCAAGAAAATCATTGAGTATTTCGAAAGCAAGGGTGTAAGTTTCGGTGGAGACATCAATGCCTACACATCATTGGACGAAACAGTATATCGTCTGTCGAACGTGCCAACTACCAATCCTGCAGTGCTCGACAGCGCATTGCTCGTACTTTACGACTGGTCGTGCGCAGTTTCGCTTCTCGGCGAAGAGATTGACAACGAACGTGGCGTAATCCGCGAAGAGTGGCGTACAGGCAACAGCGCAAGCCGCCGTATGTATTTCGGCTATATGAAAATGGCCATGCCAGGCAGCCAGTATGCTAAACGCGACGTCATCGGCGATACTGCAGTAATCAACAACTTCTCGTATCAGGCTATCCGCGATTACTATGAGAAATGGTATGGTCCAGACCTTCAGGCAATCGTAGTTGTAGGTGACATCGACGTTGACGAGTGGGAGCAGAAAATCATCAAGTTGTTCTCGCCAGTCGAAGGCCGCGCAGGAATGACCCCTCGCACACGCTTCAACGGCACAGAGAACGCAGAGCCTATCACAGGCGTATATCTCGACGACGAAGCACAGTATCAGGCTATCAGAGTAGGTTACAAATTCCCAAGAGACCCTAAAGAGGTTACACTCTCGTTAGGAGGTTACATCGGCGATGCAATCAACAACCTGATGTCGGCATGTTTCAGCAAAAGGTTCCGTGAACTGATAATGGACCCTAATGCAAACTTCACCGCCCTGAGTGCAGACTACGACAACCTCGCAGGCGAAACTGACTGCTTTGAGTTCCTCGTAATGCCAAAGGACGGTAAAGAGGTGGCTGCATACCGTGACCTCTGCTATCAGATTGAGAAGCTCCGCCGCTATGGCATCACCCAGTCAGAACTCGACATGGCAAAGGAAGAGAGCCTCGCAAGCCTTGAGAAATCATACAACGAACGCAACAAAGTACAGAGCCAGAGACTGGCACAGTCGTGCTACCGCCATTTCCTCGACAACAGCGGAATGGCACTTACATCACGCGAGTTTGACCTCCAGATGGCTAAACAGTTCTATCCTGTTCTGACTGTCGAAATGGTAAATGCTAAATTGAAAGAGTATATCTCGGACAAGAATATGTACATCATAGCAGTCGGCAAGAGCAACACAGCATGCAAAGAGTGCGGAATGCCGACAGGCGACGATATGCTCAAGGACTACCAAAACTCACGCAACCTCGAAATTGCCGCACCAAAAGAAGAGGTCATCGACAAGGAACTTGTAAAGAAAGCTCCAAAGGCTGGCAAGATTGTTGCCGAAAAAGAGAATTCTGAACTTGGAACAACAGAGTGGACACTCCAGAACGGCATAAAGGTAATCATCAAACAGACTGATTTCAAGAGCGACGAAATCATGATGAACGCAACTTCATGGGGAGGTTACAGCAAGTATAATGTAAAAGACCTCATGAACGCACAGATAGCATCTTCAATAGTTGAATTCAACGGTATAGGCACGTTCGACATGACTGCATTGCAGAAAGCACTGACAGGCATACAGGCAAGCGTAAGCCCATCAATCGGCCGTTTCATCGAAGAGATGTCCGGAACGTCAACAGTTAAAGACTTCGAGTCTATGCTGAAACTGAACTACCTCTACTTCACCTCCCCACGTCAGGACGATAAGGCATTCGGCTCGCTGATGTCTTTACTCAAGAACCAGCTTGCTCCACGCATGAGTAACCCTAAAACCGAGTTCAGCGACAGGATAAACAAGGCACTCTATGCAAATTCTGACAGAATCTTCTCGCTCGACACAAACAATATGAAGGGCATTGACCAGAAACGCGCTATCGCAATCTACAAAGAGCGTTTCGCCAACCCTGCAGACTTCACATTCATGTTTGTAGGCAACATCGACCCTAAAGACGCCAAAATACGTGCCCTGATTGAACTATGGCTCGGCGGAATGAAGACTACAAAGAAATTCGAAACCTGGAGCGACGACAAACTCTATCTTGCAGAAGGCGGCAACTACGTATATTTCAAACGCGACATGAAGACCAAGACTGCTTCGAACCGCGTATATATCATCGGCAAGAAGTTAGAATACAACCTCGCTAACAGCCTTAACATGGAAATCGCAGGCAACATTCTCGGCACACGCTACCTCGAATCAATCCGCGAACGTGAAGGCGGTTCTTACGGTGTAGGAACATACGGCACACTGATAGAAAAACCAGTACCTTCTGCTTACCTCATTATGAACTTCGATACTGACCCTGACAAGCAGAACAAGCTCCTCGGCATTATCTACGACGAGGTTGAGACCATCATCGAGAATGGTCCTCTCGCAACTGACCTCAACAAGGAGAAAGAGAACCTCATTAAAGTTTACGAAGACGATCTTCGCAAGAACAACTACTGGATGAACACAATACTCTACAACTACTATTTCCGCAACGGACTGAACTATCTGAAAGAGTATCGCCCAGCAGTAGAGGCTATCACTGGCGAGACAGTACAGAACATCATCAAGTCAATCTATGAGGAAGGTAACCGCGTAGAAGTTGTCATGATGCCAACAAGATAAAAACTGGTATGAAGCGATTTATATCGATAAGCATAATAATCATTGCAGGGTTTTTGGCAGGGGCTAAAAACCCTGCAATGTATTTCATCTACCTAAGCGACAAGGCAGACAATGGCTACGACCTTGCACACCCTGAAATGTTCCTTTCACAGCGAGCATTGGACAGACGTGCAAGACTCGGCATACAGGTTGACTCTACAGACATGCCAGTCACAAAGGCATATATAAACCAGGTAACCGCCACAGGAGCACAATTATTCCACTCCTCACGCTGGATGAACGGCTTGCTGATATGGGCAGACAACGAACAGATAAATGTAGTGAAAAACCTTAATTGCGTTGATTCTGTAGATATGATACGCCCTTCAAGTGCCGGTAAATTCAACATCAAAAGCAAAGTGAAGAAGGAGAAAACCAATGATAGTGAAACCAGCCAATGGGATGACCAGAACAGGCAGATAAACGTACAGAAACTCCATCAGACAGGCTTCAGGGGACAAGGAATACTGACAGCAGTGATAGACTGCGGATACATAGGCGTTGACCAGACAAGCGGTTTCGACAGCCTCCGCCGTAGAAACGGTATAACCGACACTTACGACTTCATCAGGAAAAGCAACAATGTATATGACTACCACTCGCACGGCACAAGCGTGCTGAGCACTATGGCATATATAGTACCTAACGAATTTACAGGCTCGGCACCAGATGCAGATTACTGCCTTTACATCACCGAGAACAACAACGAGGAATATCTCTATGAATCTGACCTGTGGATACTTGCGGCAGAAAGGGCTGACAGCATCGGGGCAGACGTGATAACTTCGTCGTTAGGATATTTCTACACTGACGACGAAGATCCGCGTTTCGTATATGCCAACATGAATGGAACGTTCTTCAGAGCATCCCTGGCAGCACAGATGTCATCTCAGAAAGGCATCCTGACACTCATTGCAGCAGGCAACGAAGGGAACAATGACTGGCGGTATATCGGTACTCCGGCAGATGCCAAGGATATCCTGACCGTAGGCGGGGTAGATATGTACGATGAACATTCATCCTTCAGTTCATACGGACCAAGTGCCGACGGGAGAATAAAACCTGATATCTGTGCACGCGCGACACAGACAACTGTCAGCGATTGCTATTCTGGAGAACTGAAAGCGAGCAACGGCACTTCGTTTGCGACACCTGTAGCAGCAGGAATGGTAACATCACTGCTGAGCGCACTGCCGAACATAGATACTGAGACATTGCGCAACGTAATATGCAGCACAGCCTCTCAATGCGACAAACCAAACGACAGCCTCGGCTATGGAATACCCGACGCATGGAAAGTATATAGTATGCTGAAAGACGTACAGGAAACCGACGAAACAACAGCAGAGTCAGATATAAAGGCATGGTTTGAAGGTAATGTACTGAGAATCTCGGGATACGGAGGAATGTATGAATTGATAGATTGCGGAGGCAAAGTAGTATTACGGGGGATAGGAGACGCAGGACTTGACGACATGCAAAGCGGGATTTACTTCCTCAAATGCGGCAATAAGGTCGTGAAACTAGTACATAAATGAAAAAATATCGGCATTATTTGATTGAATACTGCCTGAACAACTGGGAACAACAGATAATGGTCATAATTAGATTGGGGAATGCCTTTTTGCATTCCCCAATCTAATTTATTCATTAATGCTCTGCCATAGGAGATCTTTCAGTTCAGTGAGGTTTTTGCGTGAGGCAGAGGAGAAAGTGATGAAAGGAAGGTCAGGCGGAAGTTTATTTTTCAGTTTCTTCACAAGTTTCGCCAGTTCGTCATCAGAAAGGATATCAGTCTTCGAAATAGCCAAAACACGCCGCTTGTCGAGCAGTTCAGGATTATATTGTTCCAACTCGTTCAGCAATACATTGTATTCTTTCAGATGATCCTCAGTGTCAACTGGAACAAGAAACAAGAGGACAGAATTGCGTTCGATATGACGAAGAAAGCGAAGTCCGAGACCCCTACCCTCGCTCGCACCCTCGATGATGCCTGGAATGTCAGCCATACAGAATGATTGTCCGTCACGATATGAAACAATTCCGAGATTAGGCGTCAAAGTCGTGAAAGGATAGTTGGCTATCTCAGGCTTGGCAGCAGAAACCACACTGAGGAGAGTCGATTTACCGGCATTCGGGAAACCTACAAGACCCACGTCAGCAAGAAGTTTCAGTTCAAGGATGACATTCATCTCCTGACGAGGTTCACCTGGCTGTGCATATCTTGGAGTCTGGTTTGTCGATGTACGGAAATGCCAGTTACCCAACCCTCCACGTCCGCCTTTCAGCAATATGAACTCCTGCTTGTCGTCGGTGATGTCGCAAATGACCTCGCCAGTGTCGGCATTGCGGACAGTTGTGCCACAAGGAACATCAATATATTGATCCTCACCATCTGCTCCAAAACTACGCGAATCGCTACCTCCTTCGCCATCTGTAGCGATGATATGCCGGGTATAGCGCAGGTGTATCAGCGTCCAGTAATTGCGATTTCCACGAACAATTACATGACCACCACGACCGCCATCTCCACCATCAGGACCTCCTTTAGGCATGTACTTGGCGCGATGCAGATGTGCAGAACCTGGTCCCCCATGTCCCGAACGGCAGTAAATCTTGGCGTAGTCTATGAAGTTAGATTCCATCAGATATGAGCGTTGACAATGTTCTTAATCTGGTCAAAGCAATTCTCGACAGTCGAGTTGTTGTCAGCCTTGGAATAACGTCCAGATTTCTTGTAAAACTCGATGACAGGGAGAGTATTCTCAGTATAGACAGCAAGACGTTTTTCAATAGTCTCAAGGTTGTCATCAGCACGTCCAGAAGTCTTGCCACGGTTTAGGAGACGTTCTACGAGAGTCTCATGAGCAACTTCCATGCAGAGGAGCACATCAACCTTTGCGTTAAGTTCGGTGAGCATCTCGTCGAGTTTCTCAGCCTGTACTACAGTGCGTGGAAAGCCATCGAAAATGAAACCACGTGCGTCCTTATGGTCGAGCACCTGCTTGCGAAGCATTGCAATCATCACCTCGTCAGGCACAAGTTTGCCTTCAGCGATGATGCTTTCAGCCTTTTTGCCAATTTCAGAACCGGCTTTAATTTCAGCACGGAGCATATCTCCTGTCGAGATATGGAAAAGATTATACTCCTTTTCGATGAGCTCGCTCTGAGTACCCTTTCCAGAACCCGGAGCACCAGTAATAACAATATTTAGCATAGTTATTTTATTTTGTATATATCCTTGAAATTACGCCCATAGCCGTTATAGTCAAGACCGAAACCCACAATGAATTCATCAGAGATTGTGAAAACAGGGTAATCTATATGCACATCATCATATTTCAGACAATTTGGCTTAAACAGCAATACTGCGAGACGTACAGATTTTGCCTTACGTTCACGAAGGAGTTCAAGCAGACAATGCATGGTGAGACCAGATTCGACTATATCCTCGACTATTACCACGTCACGACCTTCCACATCGTTGGCAAGGCCCAGAAGCTGCTTCACTTCGCCTGTCGAGGATGTCCCGTCGTAGGATGTATATTTTATGAACGACAGTTCGGCTGGGGCATTGTAAACCTTCATTAACTCTGCTGCAAACATGAAAGCACCATTCAACATTATTATAAAAAGAGGTTTGGAGCCTGCAAGGTCAGCTTCCATCTTGGCTGAAACTGCTTTCACCCTATTGCAGATTTCAGAATATTGAATATATTCGACAAACGTCTTATCAAGAACTTGGACTGTTTTCATATTAGAAAGTTATTCGGGCGCAAAGTTACAAAGAAAATTATTAATGGCAAAAGGAACAAAGAAATTATTTTCCATATGAGGTAAGTGGATAAATATTTTGGGAATATCTTTTGAAGTTTTGATTTTTTTTGTAACTTTGCCGCTTGAAAAATTGGGAGTATTATGCCGAAGAATTTAGTCATTGTTGAGTCCCCAACGAAGTCAAAAACCATAGAGAAATTTTTGGGGAAGGAATATAAAGTTTTGTCGTCATACGGACATATTCGAGATTTGAAAAAGACTGGACTTGGAATAGATGTCGCTAATAGCTACACACCGATTTACGAGATTCCAGATGACAAAAAAGAAAAAGTCAAAGAGCTGAAAAAGGCAGCAGATGCAGCAGAGGTAGTATGGTTGGCATCCGATGAGGATCGCGAGGGAGAAGCTATTGCATGGCACCTTTATGATGTACTTGGATTAAAGGACAAGAAGACGTATAGGATTGTTTTCCACGAGATTACTAAAGATGCCATACTCGAGGCTATCGAGAATCCACGTGAGATAAACATGAATATGGTGGACGCACAGCAGGCTCGAAGAGTGTTGGATCGCATAGTGGGATTTGAGTTGTCGCCAGTGCTGTGGAAAAAGATAAAGACAAACCTTTCGGCAGGACGTGTCCAGTCGGTCACTGTCAAACTGGTAGTTGAAAGGGAAAGAGAAATCAACAATTTCAAAAGCGAATGCTCATACAAGGTCGTTGCAGAATTTTTGGCAGGAAAGAATGCGAAATTCCGCGCTGAACTGAAAAATAAGATTGCAACCAAAGAAGAAGCTGAAGAGTTGCTTGAGCGTGCAAAGAATGCGAAATTCGTGGTTTCACAAGTTGAGACAAAACCTTTGAAACGACATCCTATGCCGCCTTTCACTACTTCAACGCTGCAACAAGAAGCTGCAAGGAAGTATGGTTTCACCGTGGCATCGACCATGCAGATTGCCCAATCGCTCTACGAACATGGTAAGATTACATATATGCGTACAGACTCGGTGAACCTCTCAACGTTAGCCTTAGGTGCTTCCAAAAAAGAGATATCGAGACTATTCGGCGAGAATTATTACAACGGCCATCAATATACAACCCACAGCAAAGGCGCACAGGAGGCTCACGAGGCTATCCGCCCTACGTATATTGACCAGCGTGAAATAGATGGCACAGCACAGGAAAAAAAGCTCTATGAACTTATCTGGAAACGGACGATTGCTTCGCAGATGACTGATGCTGAATACGAGAAGACAACTGTCACAATCGAAATGAATAATGGTGACGAAAAGTTTGTTGCCTCCGGCGAAATACTAAAATTTGAAGGATACCGCAGACTCTATCTCGAAACCCAAGATGAGATGGCTGAGGATTCGACAGAGCAGTCTTTGCCAAAAGTAAAAGAGGGAACTGAACTCAAGATTGATTTGATGACAGCAACCGAACGATATTCACAGAAACCGCCAAGATATACAGAGGCAACACTGATTCATAAACTTGAAGAGCTCGGAATTGGACGTCCTTCGACGTACGCACCAATCATCTCGACTATCATGAAACGAGAATATGTAGATAAACGGGAGATTCAGAATGCCGAAAAAGAGTTCGCATGCCTGATTTTGAGAAATGGTGAAATCAGCGAAGGAATCAAGGTTGATAAAGCTACTACCGAGAAGGGAAAACTTTCGCCGACAGATGTCGGAATGGTTGTCAACGATTATCTGTCTGAGAACTTCTCCGACATTATGGACTACAATTTCACGGCGAATGTTGAGGAGCAGTTTGACAAGATAGCCTGCGGCGAGATGACATGGGTGGAAAACATAGATATGTTCTACGGACCATTCCACAAAAGCGTAGTTGCTGCATCAAATTCTACAAACAAAGCCAAGGTGGGCGAACGTATGATAGGTACTGACCCCGTGTCAGGAGAACCTGTATTCGTGAAAATTGGACGTTACGGACCTGTAGCACAGATAGGTGAAGCTACTGATGACGAGACTAAGAAACCAAGGTTTGCCCCACTCAAACAAGGTCAGACCTTAGATACCATAACGCTCGAAGAGGCATTGGAACTTTTCAAACTGCCAAAAAATCTCGGTGAGTTCGAAGGTGAGAAGATGAGCATAGGCATAGGCAAGTTCGGTCCTTACATCAGATTAGGGAACAGTTTCATATCAATCCCTAAAGACGAAGACCCTATGTCAGTCACACGAGAAAGAGCTGAGGAAATCATAGCTGCCAAGCGACGCGCAGATGCCGAGAAGGTGATTGCAAGATTCGAAGAAGAAGACATCACCGTTCTGCATGGCAGATTCAATTCAATATACATCTCGTGCAAAGGCGACAATTATCGTATTCCGAAAGGAATCAAGGCAGAAGACGTGACTCTTGAGAAATGCCTTGAGATAATCTCTGATAACAACAACAAGACTAAAAAGAAGACAAAATCAAAGAAATGAGATTTGATTCGTAGCCGTGCGATGTCGCAAAACGAAAAAGTTTGGCATTTAGTTCGTATTCTGAACTGGCTTTGATTTTCGGACGCTGCGAGTCAATGAGATTTTGCAAGGAACTGAGGTATTCTTCGTCATCAATTTCAGATAGAGCTTCGCTGATGTCAGCGGAGCTTATTTTTTTAGCCTTGAGCATAAGCGATATCTTGGTCTTACCCCAATGGTTGAAATGGAATTTGTCGCGGACGTATGCACTTGCATAGCGACGTTCGTCAATGAAACGCTCTTCGAGAAGACGGTTGATGATATCATCATGTTCCTCGGCTGGGATTTGCCAGTCTTGGAATTTCTGTTTCAACTCCGATATGCAATGTTCGGATTTTGAGCAGTAATTGGCTGCACGGTTGTAGTTTTTTTCGCTCATTACTTTAGATTTCTGGCACGAAGCATACGTGGTTTTGAGAACATGTCGTTGCGTATTTCAATATCGCTTAAACCACTGCCTGCAACAATTGAACCTATTTCGGAATGGAAATACTGGTTCAGCTCAAGGAACAGCGACCCAGTCAAATGCAGCCTGGCGAAAGCGGATATTGATTTATAGAACATGAGTGCATCGTCACCTGGCGGGAACAACGCTGTATGCGGTTCATAATCAAGCACGTTATGCTCCATATCCCGTTTCTCTCCTTCTGAGATATATGGTGGATTTGAGACTATGATGTCAAATTTGCCTTCAAATTTTGAAGCATTGAGAATGTCAAGATGACGTAGAGTTACATTATCGATATTGAGGTTTTCGATGTTTTCACTGGCAAGAGAAAGAGCATCCTCTGAAATATCAACAGCCGTTATTTCGGCATTAGGCAGGTTTGCGGCAAGTGCAATTGCTATACAGCCTGTGCCAGTACCTATGTCGAGAATACGTGTCGAACTGTCAACAGGCGTTTCGTCAAGAATCCACTGGACAAGTTCTTCAGTCTCAGGACGTGGAATTAGTGCACGCGAGTCGCAATGTATGGTCAGATTGCAGAAATCAGTCTTGCCGAGAATGTACTGTATAGGTTCGTCATTCAGGAGACGTTTTATCTGTGAGATAATCAGCGGATAATCCTTCAGCGTGCGATTGGATAGCATCGACTGGATAATGGTCATTTCGGCAGATTCCGAAATAAGAATCCCAGCCAAGGCCTGAGCCTCGGCTGGGGAGTATTTCTGCTTTAGTATTTTCGTTATTTCGTTCAGCACAGGTTACCCATCAGTTAATGAGCATTGGCATGACGAGATTGAGAAGTTCTTCGTTTTCGGTAGTCTCGAAAGGGAGGAAAATGGCTGCACGCGAAGCATCTGCCAAATGAATCTTGACATTTTCGCTGTCAATGCTCGACAAGATGTCTGCAACCTGAGGTGCACGGAAACCTATGTTCAGTTCATCACCGTTGTACTGGCATGAAATCTGTTCGCGACCTGAACGTCCTGTATCGACATCCTGAGTAGTAATTTCAAGAAGATTGCCTGCAATATGCATCTTGATGAGGTAGGTAGATGTATTGGCAAATACCATGATACGGCGGATTGAATTACGGAGAGACTCCTTGTCAATGATCATCTCGAAAGGATTGTTCTTAGGAATCACACTGTTGCAGTTAGGGAATTTTCCTTCAACCTGACGACATACGAGCGAGAAGACAGAATTGCGGAAAATGACATTCTTGTCATCGAAAGTGATGCTTATCTCCGAAGAATCGTTAGGTGAGATGATATTCTTGAGCAGAAGTGCGGTTTTCTTAGGCAATATGAAAGACTTCGCATCATCCGACTTTATATCCTTATATGCATAGCGAGTCAGTTTGTGGGCATCAGTAGCCACAAAAGTCAGTTGCGCAGAATCGATTGTAATGTTGATACCCGTCATTGTAGGACGGATATCGTCAATGGCAGTCGATGTAATGGTTTTTGAGATACCCGTAAGCAGGACATTTGCAGGTGCGGTGAACGAGTTGCAGCTGCTATCAAGGTCGATTGTCTGAGGAAAGTCATTGCCTCTAAGTCCGATGAAATTATATTCGGCAGAAGAACTTCGGATGACAACTTCCATATTGTCCTCGTTGATGTTGAATTCGATAGGTTCGTCAGGGAAAGTGCGAAGTGTATCAATGATGAGACGTGCAGGGAGAGCGATTGTAAGATTAGAACCAGTACTTTCGATTTCGATTGAAGAAGTGATAGAGTTTTCAAGGTTTGACCCAGTGACAGTTAGTTTGTTATCCTCGATGACTACAAGAAAATTTTCGAGGATAGGGACAAGGTTGTTTGGTGCAACAACTTTTCCTGCCATCTGCAGGCAGGAGAGAAGGGTTGAATTTGCTACAGTGAATTTCATAATATAACAATAATTTTATAATCAGACTTAAGCATCGATGTTTGCGTAGGTTGCATTCTCCTCGATGAATTTGCGACGAGGCTCCACGTCATCGCCCATGAGCATTGAGAATATCTGGTCAGCCTCGGCAGCATTGTCAATAGTGACATGACGGAGCGTACGGTTCTCAGGATCCATGGTGGTCTTCCAGAGCTGCTCGGCATTCATCTCGCCAAGACCTTTGTAACGCTGCTGGTTGATGCCGTTTTCGTCGCCATTGCCATATTTCTCAATGAATGCGAGACGCTGGTCTTCGTTCCAGCAATACTCTTGGATATTACCTTTCTTGTTCTTGCATAGATAGAGAGGAGGAGTGGCAATATAGACATATCCGTTCTCTATGAGTTCGCGCATATAGCGGAAAAAGAAGGTCAGAATCAGAGTTGCGATATGTGCGCCATCAACATCGGCATCAGTCATGATGATGACCTTGTGATAGCGTAGTTTCGAGAGGTTGAGCGCCTTAGGGTCATCAGGCGTGCCGATGGTGACGCCGAGGGCAGTATATATGTCGCGGATAGTCTCGCTGCTGAAAGCCTTGTGCTGCATCACCTTCTCGACATTGAGAATTTTACCGCGAAGAGGAAGGATAGCCTGATAATGGCGTTCACGACCTTGCTTGGCAGAACCACCTGCAGAATCACCCTCGACGAGGAATAGTTCGCAGAGAGAAGGATCCTTCGATGAGCAGTCGGCGAGTTTTCCTGGCAGACCGCCACCTGACAAAGGCGATTTTCGCTGGACCATCTCGCGTGCCTTGCGGGCAGCGTTTCGTGCCTGAGCAGCAAGAATTACTTTTTCTACAATCGTCTTAGCCTCGGTTGGGTGCTCCTCAAGATAATTAGCGAGTGCCTCGCCCACAGCCTGGTCAACCATACCCATAACCTCGTTATTGCCGAGTTTGGTCTTGGTCTGCCCCTCGAACTGAGGTTCTGCCACCTTCACCGAAATCACGGCAGTCAGACCCTCGCGGAAGTCATCACCGGTGATTTCGACCTTAGCCTTTTCGAGCATTTTCGAGTCGTCGGCATATTTTTTCAAGGTACGAGTAAGCGCACGGCGGAAACCTGCCACATGAGTACCCCCTTCGATTGTGTTGATGTTGTTTACATACGAGTGCAGGCTTTCGGTATAGCCATTGTTGTAGAGCATTGCTATCTCGATAGGAGTGCCGTATTTGTCAGTGTTGATGTATATGACCTGCTGTATGATAGGCGTACGTGTGCCGTCGATGTATTTCACAAACTCACGGAGACCCAATTCAGAATAGAAACGCTCCGTACGAGGCTCTGTGTTCTCACCGTCGATACGTTTGTCAATCAAGGTCAGCGAAATGCCAGCATTCAGGAATGCAAGTTCGCGAAGACGAGCTGCGAGGATGTTGTACTGATATATGGTCTCAGAAAATATCTCGGCATCAGGATGGAATGTGACTGAAGTACCGGTATTATCAGCAGTTCCGATAACCGACACCGAATTCAGAGGCTTTCCTTTCGAATAGTCCTGTGCATAGATGTTGCCATTACGGCGGACCTCAACGTGCAGCGAATCAGAAAGAGCGTTGACGCAACTCACTCCCACACCGTGAAGACCACCTGACACTTTATATGAACCCTTGTCGAACTTGCCACCTGCATGGAGGACTGTCATGACCACCTCAAGGGCAGATTTACCTTCCTTCTTATGCATATCGACAGGGATACCACGACCGTTATCCACGACCGTTATCGAGTTGTCAGGATTGATTGAGACTGTGATATCGTTACAGTATCCAGCGAGAGCCTCGTCAATCGAGTTGTCCACTACTTCATATACGAGATGATGGAGACCCTTGACGCCAGTATCGCCAATATACATAGACGGACGTTTGCGGACAGCCTCAAGTCCTTCGAGAACCTGGATTTTATCAGCACCGTAATTATTAGATTCCAATGATTTATCTTCTTCTGCAGCCATTTTGTCAGTATATTGTTTTACTCTGCAAAGGTAGCAATAATTTTTGAAAACAGGAAATAAAAAAATACTTTTTTTTATCTGTTTTTCAAGGTGAGTTAATATACTGGAAACCTTTTGATTATGATTATTATAGCTGAATTTGATTCTATCTGTCGCAACGAAGTCATAATAATATGAATTTACGATTGCAGAAATCTATATCAGAAGTCATAAAGGCACACATTCTTATTCCAAAATATACGTAATATTTTTTGCTTATATTTTCAAAACGCTGATTTTAGGTCAATTTCGAGAAAAATATATGCTAATAAAGGGCTGAAAATGATATGTATCATTTTATTTTCCTATTGTATATTGCTGTAAATAGGATACTTAAATAGTATTTGCCAAATAAGCATATTTTTTCATGCTTATTTGGCAAATAGACATATTGCATCTGCCAGCCTGCGCACGAAGGCTGTAATAAATTTATACCCTGACGGACATAATAGTGATGTCGTCGCTTTGCTCAGTATCTTTGGCAAATTCCCTGACTGCTTCGGATAGTTTCTCAACAAACACTTCCGATGAAGTGTCTGGACTCATGCTGGTGGCGAATTCTATCAGTTTGTCTTCGCCAAACTGGTTCTTTTTGACATCTTCAGCTTCTGTGACACCATCAGTGTAGATAAGCAGTCGTGAGCCTTTCTCCACAATGATGCTTTCCTTTTCGTATGGGAACATCTCGAACACTCCTGCAGCCATATTGGACTTTGCCTGAATGTATTTGGCTTTGCCGTCTGGCGAAATGATTATGATAGGATTGTGGCCAGCATTGCAGAACACAAGTTCACGGGTATCGAGGTCAAGACGTCCTACGAACATTGTGATGAACATGTTGCTGTCATTGCTGGAAAAGAACGAACTATTGATGCACGATACGATGCTGTTGGTGCTGAGTGACATTTCAGACACATAGTGGAATAGCGAACGGGAGATTGCCATGTACAATGCTGCAGGAACGCCTTTTCCAGATACATCACCGACGGCGAAATATATTATTCTGCCGACGCGGAGGAAATCGTACATGTCGCCGCCTACTTCCTTGGCTGGTTTCAGTGTTGCGAACAGATCCACCTCTTCGTCGTTGATGAAGTCCGTGCTGAGCATCTGCTGCTGGATATTGCTTGCGATGGCAAGTTCGCTTTCAAAACGTTCATTTGCAGCAGTTGTGGTACGCAACTGGGAAATGTAGTCATTGATGGACTTGAGCATGTTTCTCAAAGCCTCATTTAGATGGAACATTTCATTGTTTCCCTCCACCTTCGAAATTACGGCTTTGAAATTGCCCTTTGCCACATTTTTGGCGAGATAGGTAATTTCTGTAATCGGAAGCAGAGTGCGGTCGATAATGAATCTTGTCACGAAGTAAAGGACCAGAATGGCAACAAGTGCTATGAGTATGATAAGCAGTTGGAACCTTACAGTGGTACCGAAAATATCCTCTGCAGGACAGATAATGGCAGCAGACCAGCCGTTGCCAACCTGACCATAAATAGCTGCGGCTTTCTCTGAACGGATTTCACCAATACCGCTTTTGCCAGAAAGCATTTCTTCGGAGAGCTGCATGAATTCCTTGTCCTCCTTGCTGGCTGAATACTCGGTGATTTTGCGGAGGAGCAAACTTTCGTCTGGATGGCTGAGTATGACGCCTCCCGAACTGAGGATAACCGAATAGGAACCTTCGTAGAAATGTTTTCCTGAAAGTCTTTCGGTAATGTTGAGAAGGGATACATCTATTGCCAACACCGCATAAATCTGTCCGTTTGCATCTGTCAATGGAGCAGAATAAGTAGTGACAAGACCAACATCCGACGAAGAATATGGTTCGCTCCATATTGCTTTGGACTGTTGCAGAGCATCGGTGAACCATTCCTCCGATACATAACTGTCATCGGTATGGCTGGCAATTGTTCCAGATTTGCTATCCCTTAATGTGCGGACGGAATAGTATTTTCCTTTGTCAGGGTAGAAATCTGGCATGAATGCAATGCTGACGCCAGACACCATGCTACCGTAACCCATAAGTTTTTCATTGATGACAGAGATGTAGTCTGGGTCACTTATATGGTCAGCCAGCTGCCATGACACAAATGAGTTCATGGTTTCAATCTCGTTCAGCATACCATTGATGTCACCGATATAGATGTCAAGTGAACTTTTTGCGTTTTTCTTGACCGAATCCGTAACCTTTATGCCTGAGAATGTCACTATACCGCCAACGCCTCCAAGCACCAGGATGGAGATTACAATGATTATTTTGCGGCTGAGTTCGCCTGATATGGATCTGTTGCTCATAATTTATTCCTCCTTTCTTAATGCAGGCAACTGAAGTGTCACTGCCTTGTCGATAATATCAATGTCAAAGTGTCTCGATGCAACAGTCTCGCCATCCACACATAGGTAGATGAGTGACTTTGAGGATATCTCCACGTGACGGGCACTTTTGAATTTCATACGCCTGCGACAGAAGGCATTGGTCACGTGACGTCCGTCCTTGAAGAATTGGTACATTATCACGAATGAGAGAAGGCTGGTGCTACGGTTAACTTCAACCTCCATAAGTCCGTCATCCATTTTGGCATTCGGAGCACATTTGTAGTTCTGACCGTAATGGGATGCATTTGCAATGGTGCAGAACATAGTGGTTCCCCTTGTCATACGTTCGCCATCTACTATGATGCGGTAATTATTGAAACGGTTGAATATGATGGAACGTATTGTTCCACGCAGGTATGGTTTGTCCTTTCCTGCCAGAATGTACTGCGCCCCGTAATAGGCTGCCATAGAGTCAAACCCGAGGTTTATGACATTTATAGAGTAGTCATTGTTGCATTTAATTACGTCGGACACAAAGGTTTCACCTTCCAGCATATCCTTTACCGAGCGGAAGTTTCTTTCTGGGAAATGCAGTGTGAAATTGTTTCCAGCACCGTATGCCAGGAGGGCTACCGACTTGTTTTTGAATCCGATAACTCCGTTGACCACCTCACTCAATGTACCAGTTCCACCGCAAGCGACGAAGCATACATTGTCCAAAGGATGAAAATCGCAATACATGCGGACGAATCTGGTGGCATCACCCTCTCCAGTCGTTACGTAAATCTCGTATTCGATGTTAACTTCTTTCAGCTGAGGCATCAAATCATCCATAATGAATGCCTTGTCCTCACGACCATTCACGACAAAAATGTAATACATGTTACATATCTTTTTACAAAAACACTCCTTTTTTAATGTTCTATCGACAAAAATTTCGCATATCAATATATATATTGCCAACACAACATATACTGTCACAAATCCAACTTTCCTGAGTTGTAATGGCCTTTTGATTCAGCAACTACTGAATATCACCAATGGATTTTCTGTATGCGCATATTTATCTCGGATTTATGACTGCAAAGGTACGTATTATTTTTGACATGACAATGGATTGGCGTAATGTTAAATCAACTTTTTTTGCACAATTGGTTCGTGTAGTGCTCGTGTAGTGCTCGTATATCGCTCGTGTCTCTTCGTAAAATATCGGACGATAGAGCGATGGTCGTGTTCTGGTCGAGTGCAGTACGAGGTCATAGTGGATGTGTCTATGAAATCAGGGAAATGACTATTGAATTTAGACAGGTGTCAGCATTTTCAGAAAAAGTTCACAGACCTGTCGAAAGCCTGTCGTGTCTCCATCGAAGGTCCACCGTGCCTTCGCCGTGCCTCCGCTGTGAACTCGATTCTCGTCCGTTCCAGAGCGGAGAAGAATCGAGTTCAATTCGAGTTCAATTCGAGTTCAATTCGAGTTCACTCTGGATTTTCAGCAAAGTCACGACAATATGACAGCAAAATTTCTGCTGAAATATGGTCATATTGCCGTGGTCCTGTCGATCCTTCGCTATGCCTTTGCTGATCCTTTGCTATGCCTCTGCTATTTAGCAGAGAAACAGCAGACAATTAGCAGAGGAATAGCAGAGGCATAAAAAAGGTACGACGGAGGTTTTCTCTGCTCCGGGCAGCCCTCCAACCAATTTTCATTAACCAATTTATCCCAAATCGGTCATTAACCCTGAAGGGGGCTTGACTTGTTGGTACGGAAATCAAAGCCTTGAAGAAGCTTGACAAATCAGCCTATGGTGTTGCCATAGGCTAAGATGTTCAGGGCTTTCAGCC
>JAKSNT010000030.1 GCA_024399575.1 Paludibacteraceae bacterium | reverse complement strand
GTACGTTGATGAACTGCCCAGGAGACGGATTGTACGACAGGACGATAATTGATAAGATCAGTGCGAGCATATCAGTATTTTATGGTCAGTTTGTCAATTATGGCGTAGGCTGGGGTGTTCATGCCAAATTCTCCCATGTCAGTGGAAGTGAAGCTGAATTTGATGTAACGGCATGTGCCGAGAGGGGTGAGGTCTAACTTTGTCCAATTGCGGACGATGTCGGATTTGCCGTCACGGAAGTCGGCAAGGTAGAAGTCTGCACGGCCTGTCTCTGTACTGTCGTTGGCATAACCTGTGGCGGTTATGTAGAAATAGTCACCTGCTTCGAATTTCTTGCTGTAATCACTGCCGTTCAGAAGGTCTAAATAACAGTATGTCGAGTTGTTGATATAGAGGCTCTGAGGCTGGAAATCCTGTTTTGCCGAGATTGTAGGTAATCCATAGTAACCTTGGAAAACCACTGCAAAGTTGTTGCCTTCGTATGCCGATGCACTGATTGAACCATACATGTTCATGAAGCCGGCTGTAGTGTCGTCATAGACGGCAGAGATGGCGAAATCTTCCCAATAAAGGTATTCTGAATCGAAATGATTCGAGAATGACAGGATGTCCTCAGAATAAGGAGCATTGAACATGACGTTGTTTTCGTCGAGTTTTGCCTTCTCGAATGAGATGACTTTCTCGGATAAGGCAGGAGTGCCTGGTTGCTCTGGTGTTGTTGGCTCATTTGTTTTGCAAGCCATCATGGCAACTGCAAGAGCGATAGAAAGAATTGTCTTTTTCATAATTATTAGTATTTTATAGAATTATTATTCCATTGGGATTCAATCCGATTTCAGATATTATATATCTCAGTGTGCCATCGGGATTTATGCATATCAGATGGCCGAAGAGGATAAAACTGTTGGCATCTGTCAGGAATATCTCCCCTGACGAGGGGTCAACCGTAATCGAGAATGGAGTGGTGAGAGTCAGATTTTCGGGGAGGAGGTTGTCGTTCGTTATACGGTCGGTGATGCAGTCAAATGATTTCACCCAGTGCGATGCGTCGGAGAAGTTGTAGTTATACATATATAATGTGTTGCCCACAATGCAGAAATTGAGAGGATGGATGTCGGGGAATGAACGCACTACAGTGTCGATGTCAGTGTCAATCTTGTGTAGTGTGTAGTCGTTCTGGTCATAGTCGCCGCGGGAAACTACATAGATGTCGCCACGTTCGGAAGCCTCGATGCATCCTGGGTTCTGACCTACTGGCACTCTCCGTAGTTCGGTCATTGTTGCAAGGTCAACCACTGAGACTGTGGCATCATAATATGGATAGTCAAGACCGCCGGAGTTTGAAACGTATGCTTTGCCGTTGCAGATGGCTAAATGGTCGGGGTTGCGGCCAAGTGTCACCGTGCGTGTGATTTCCAGGGAGGCTGTGTCAATTTCTATCAGCGTGCCGTCAAAGCAGGTGAGATAAGCAAACCCATCATGGAAAGCTATCCTTCGAGGCTGACGGGCAGTACCTTCAGGTGTGGTTATCGTAAGTCGCTTTATCGAAATCAGCGATGTGGCATCTATTATCTCCAGTGTCGAGGAGATATTGACAGGAATGTATATCTTTGCCCCATAGCGTTTGAGGTCGTTGGCAGTGTCGCCAAGTCCTCTGTGGTTGAGTGTCTTGAAGATATCATAATCCGTTGAATTGCTGCTGAGGTCAACGAGCGCAAGTGTGGAGTTGTTCATATTGTATAGCCCTTCCGACAGGACGAGCAGCCGTGTGGGTTCGACAGGCGTGTCTGCAGCAGGACGGGGAATATCCTTCATCTCGCAGCCACAGAACCCCAAGAGACTAAAAATTATAGCGAAGCGAGCCACGGAACTGGCGGCCAGGCATCGGGAAATAGCGGATAACCTCATAATTTGTGTTTGTTAAGTTTATGACTTCCAGTGCAAGCGCAAGCGACTGGCTGTTTGGCAGTCTGAAATCGTGTGAGACGGTGAGTGAGTGGTCGCAGTATGCCGGCAGACGGTTCTCGGCATAGTTCTGGTTGACGGCATAGCGTATTCCCGACCATATCAGCGAGTAGGCAATGTTGACGTAGGGAGTGCGGAGAATGGCGTTTGCCGAGCCTGAAATGCGTGGAGTGTAAGGAATCTGGTGCTTGTAGTCGGCTGATTTTCTGTCTGTAATGTTGACTGCACGGTTGTAGGTGTAGGTCGTGGCAAACTCAATGTGGTAGCCTTTGTAAAGTTCAAGGTCGATGTCGGCATTCAGGTCAAAACCGCAAATCGATACATGGCCGTAGTTGAGCATGGTCCATGTGAAGACATTCTTTGTCGGGTAAGCTACTATCTTGTCTGTCACGTCGTTGTGATAGATGTCGGCAGAAACAAGCAACGACGAAAGAAAGGATTTGTTTGTCAATGCGTATGTCATGCCGATGTTGATCTGGTTTGTGTCCTCTGGTTTCAGGTTGCGGTTGCCCACACGGCCATAATAGAGGTCGTTGAAGGTCGGCAGACGGTAGATGTTCTTGTAGAATATGCGGAATCGCAAATCCAAATCCTCTTTTAGGGTAGCGAACGGTTTGAATGAGGCGGATATGTATGGTGAACATTTGAAACGGTTTGTGGTTGTGTTGTCGGCAATCGTGTAATCCCAGACCGCATTGAAGATTGCTGTGCCGACAAGTGTCACCCACGACCTTACGTATTTCAGCGAGAGGGCGGAAAGCCATTGCGTTCGTACGGGACGAGCAAAGTTGACTATGTCAGCATTCATTGTCGTCACTATTCCATCTGTAGAGAGTGATACTGCAAGGTTTTGCAAAGGCCTGACCTGTGCAGCAGCATTCAGGTAATACTCGTTCTGACGGTAGTGGTTTTCTTCTATTCCTGCGGAATTGAGTGCTGCAGGGTCCTTGTAATGGGTATATGAGAAATTGTACTTCGCATTGAGCTGGAAATCCCAGATGTCGGTCAGGTGGCGGTTGTAATGCCCTTGAGCGAAGGCCACCTGCTCATTCAGACGTTGCGACGAGAATGACGAGGTGTTGTAGAATATCGTTGCTCCTGGCAGTCCACGGTTGGAACGGTAGTAGTAGGCCTTGAAGTACCCTTCGTTCACAGAATCAGAACCAAAAAGCGTTGCCTCTGTGTGAAGATTTGATACATTGGAATTTTGACGTCGTTCGTTTGATACAGAGTCGTTGTCGGCAGAACCGTAATGCAGGGTGTAAGGGTAGTCGCCTTTTGAAAATAGGTAGTCTGCATTGACGGATAAAGAGAGTTTTTTCGAAAGCCTTGCGGCAAGAAAGAATGCGGGATTAAGTGTCGTGAAAGACCCTCCACGGAAAGAGACCGAGCCTGTGACTTTCTGATTTTTATTGAAAGTTGGCTTGGTGGTCTGTATTGAGAGAACAGCGGCAGAGGCCATTGAACGAGCAGGGACGAAGATGTTGTCACCCTGACCGTTGGATAGCTCGATGGAGTTTACATTGTCTAACGAGAAACGGGAAATGTCTATCTGTCCGTTCTGACCGTCGGCAACTGTTATTCCGTCATACGATACTGCCGTGTGTGCTGCACCAAGCGAGCGGACTGATACTGTCTTGAGCCCACCTATACCGCCGTAATCCTTGATAGATACGCCTGAGAGGTGTTTGAGGACATCGGAGACTTGTATGGCAGGAAGTGCCTCGATGTCTATCTTTGTCTTGAGTTGAAGAGGCGCAGTTGACACGGCGGTGTTGGTTTTGGACTCTGCAGTAACGACAACCTCGTCAAGTTCGCGTACCATTGTGTCAGCAGGCTCTTCTGTGGTATGTTTAACCACATAATCGTTGGCGGTTGCCGAAAAGGCAATCGTCAGCATAAGCGACAATAATAGAATGTGTACTTTGGCAAACATTAAACAAAGCATTTAAGCACCTTTCCTCGAGGAGCGTTAAACCACAAAATGTGTTAATGGCAGGTCTTCTGACTTATCCTGACCGAAAGGAACCTGTTTTTGCCTTCCCATGGGCTTTCTGGAAACCCAAAGTGGCGAGTCTGATGACGTGTTCCAATGGCTTTTTGCAGGAATTACAGCAGCGGGACTGTCTGGGACTTTCACCCAATTCCCTATTAATCAGCAGTCCAAGAAATGGACTATGTGCTGAACCATTACAAGCGCAAAGGTAATGGTATTTTTTGATATGGCAATGAGTTTTGAAAAATATTTTTCAACCGAAATTTGTTGCTGAGACATATTGCCGTTTTGTGATATGCTTTTTTTCAAAAAAATCATTCCTATGCATCCTTCAATTTTTTGGATGCAAAGATAATAAAATCAATTAGTTATAGACACTTTTATCACAAAAAATGTCTATTATGCCCTATTTTTGTTAAAAATTCATAAAATATTATCCTTGTTAAATTGTCGAATAACGTTTGTGTAGCGTCAAAATCACCTTCGAAATATAATTACAATAACCAAGATGTACCCAGAAAAGTCCCAAGAAGCTCCCATTAAAAATGGGAGGTAGATGGGAGGTGGATGGGAGGTGGATGGGAGGTTCGATGGCATAACGATACTTGTGCGTAGGTTTCTGATTTGTTCTTCTTTTGTGACTGATGTTGGTTTTACAAAAATTAACATTACACCTATTAAAGGTTGATACCGCAAGTTCAATATAGAACTGCAATTTTGGGATTACATTGAGAGTGAAAGCAACTGTGTTTATGAAGGTAATTTCAACTAAATTGCAAAAGAGCCACTTTTTTCAGGAAAAGACAAATGACCGATTTGGGATTAAGGATGACTAAATGGCAGCAGCATGGTGTGATAATAGGTCATAATGGCAGTTGGCAGGGTGTTTGACGATTGATGATTAACACTACGTGTTGATTCTTGGTTGCACCTCAGCAATTAAACAGAGTTTGATAGCGTTCGGTTTGCACAGGAATTGACAAATTATGATAGATGCTATGAACAACATTGAAAACCTTAATCGTTATGCTGTTAACCTCAATGAAAGGGCGCGTAACGGAAAACTTGACCCAGTTATTGGCCGTGACGAAGAGATTCGCCGTGTGCTGCAAATCTTATCCAGAAGAACGAAGAACAATCCTGTGCTGATAGGCGAGCCTGGTACAGGCAAGACTGCCATAGCTGAAGGCCTTGCCCATCGAATCGTCCGTGGGGATGTTCCTGAGAACCTGAAGTCAAAGCAGATATTCTCGCTCGACCTTGGTGCACTGATAGCAGGTGCTAAATACCAAGGCGAGTTTGAGGAGCGACTGAAGGGCGTGATAAACGAGGTTGTGAAGTCGGATGGCGAGATCATCCTCTTCATTGACGAGATTCATACCCTTGTAGGTGCCGGCAAGTCGTCTGGCGCAATGGATGCTGCCAACATTCTGAAACCTGCACTTGCGCGTGGCGAGCTGCGTGCTGTCGGTGCTACCACATTGCAGGAATATCAGAAATATTTCGAGACTGACAAGGCTCTCGAACGACGTTTCCAGACGGTTCTGGTGGACGAACCTGACGAGGCAAGCGCAATATCTATCCTCCGCGGACTGAAGGAGCGTTACGAGAACCACCACAAGGTGCGTATTCACGATGATGCGATAATAGCTGCCGTACAGCTGTCGTCAAGATATATTTCCGACCGTTTCCTCCCTGACAAGGCTATTGACCTCATGGACGAGGCGGCTGCAAGGTTGCGACTCGAAATGGACTCTATACCAGAGGAATTGGACAAAATCAACCGTAATATCAAGCAACTTGAAATTGAACGTGCTGCCATCAAACGCGACAGGAACGAACAGAAACTGGAGGCTATTGACAGGGAATTGGAGAATATGAGGGCAGAGCAGGCGAAGGTGGAAAACCGCTGGAATGGGGAGAAAGAGCAGGTGAAGGTGATCCAGGAGAGCAAGGAGGAGATAGAGAGGCTGAAGTTTGAGGCTGACAAGGCTGAGCGTGAAGGCAATTATGGCAAAGTGGCTGAAATACGTTACGGCAAACTGGCTGAGCTGGCGAAAAGGATAGAGGAGGCAAAGAATGCGCTGAATGGACGTGAACTGCTCATCAAGCAGGAGGTCGATGCTGACGACATAGCTGATGTGGTTAGCAAATGGACAGGCATTCCCGTGAGCCGTATGGCAACTTCCGAGCGCGAGAAGCTTCTCCATCTGGAAGAGGAACTGCACAAACGTGTTGTAGGTCAGGACGATGCCGTGTCGGCAGTATGCAGCGCCATCCGCCGCAGCCGTGCGGGTCTTCAGGACCCTCGCCGTCCTATAGGTTCGTTCATATTCCTCGGTCAGACAGGTGTTGGCAAGACTGAACTTGCAAAGGCTCTTGCCGACTGCCTTTTCGACGATGAAAATATGATGACCCGTATCGACATGAGCGAGTATCAGGAGAAATTCTCGTCAACACGTCTCATAGGTGCCCCTCCGGGATATGTGGGCTACGACGAGGGTGGACAACTGACTGAGGCTGTTCGCCGCAAGCCTTACTCGGTAATCCTCTTCGACGAGATTGAGAAGGCACACCCTGATGTGTTCAACCTCCTGCTGCAGGTGCTTGACGACGGTCGTCTGACAGATAATAAGGGACGTACTGTCAACTTCAAGAACACTGTGATTATCATGACTTCGAATATAGGTTCCAACCTCAAAGACCCATCGAGGGACGATATCCTTGCCATGCTCCGTGGCGTGATGAAACCTGAATTTCTCAACCGAATTGACGAGACTGTGTTTTTCTCGCCTCTCGACGAGCAGCAGATTTCGAATATTGTCCGCATTCAGCTTGGCTTGCTTTCTCGGACGCTTTCGCATAGCGGCATTACGCTGAATGTCACCGACGAGGCGGTTGCAATGCTTGCACGCAAGGGCTATAACCCTGAGTTTGGCGCACGTCCTGTGAAACGCGTGATACAGACCGAGGTGCTAAACTTCCTCTCGTCAGAGATTATTGCCGGCAGGATTGATGCTTCGCGACCAGTGGGTATAGATGTCGTTGACGATAATCTGACAATTAGCCAGTGATTTGTTTTGCCGTTAGGCAAAAAAGCATTAACTTTGCAACCTCGATTTGTGTCCTTTCAGCGAAACTGAAAGGCACAGTGGCTATCTGAATAGAAAGGCACGATGGCTGAAAATGCTGGAACCAGAAAGTTACGATGGCTAAAAATGTAAAATTATGATAGTTGTATTGACAGGTGCAGGCATCAGCAAGGATAGCGGTATTGCCACTTTCCGCGATTCGGACGGTCTTTGGGCTAATTACCGTATCGAAGATGTCTGTACTCCAGAAGCACTTGCCCGCAATCGCAAGACGGTCATTGAGTTCTACAATGAACGCCGTCGTGAGGTCCTCGAAAAGGAACCAAATGCTGCACACATTGCGCTGGCTGAACTTGAGAAGACACACGATGTTCATGTCATCACGCAGAATATCGACAATCTTCATGAGCGTGCAGGAAGTCGCAACATAACCCACCTCCATGGCGAGATAACGAAACTCCGCAGTTCCATCGACGAACTGGCTACTGTGCCTTTGGAAGGGTGGGAGCAGAAACTCGACGCACGTCACCCCGACGGTTCGCTGCTTCGTCCGTATGTTGTGTTCTTTGGTGAATCTGTGCCTATGCTTCCCGAGGCTATCGAGATAGCGCAGAAGGCAGATGTCTTCGTCATCATAGGCACTTCGCTGAATGTCTATCCTGCTGCATCGCTTGCCTCGTACGTGCGCCCTGACGTGCCAATCTATATCGTTGACCCTGCCGACCCAACGCTGGTCAAGTCGTCGTATATCACGAACCCTATAACCTACATTCAGGAGCGTGCAGCGGTCGGTGTCCCACGGCTCGTCGAACGGCTGAAGAGTACTTACTGAACCTCTTCGTTGAAGATTTGTTGAAGTATCTGCTTCAGCCTCTTTTCATCGGCTATTATCTCTCTCAACTCGGCGAGACCCTTGACGTTTCTTTCCGAGTTGAGGTATAGTTTCAGATAGCCTCCTTCAGCATATTTTTCGTTTAGATGGCTGACGGCACGTTTGTAATGATATTCGAAATCCCTGTCAGGTTCTCTCCTCAGTCCATACTGAATCGTGCGTCTGAGTATTGATTCCGGTATTATCTGGCGGTCGGCTTCAGCCACTATGCGTCCGTATATGCTGCGTGGCGGATTCTCAGCGCTGGCGCGGTGGTCCTCTATCGCTTCAGCCATTATGGCTATCTCTTTGTCAGTGAATAGTCTGTTTATCAGTTCATCTTTTTTCAGTATCTCGGCAGAGAATATGTGATGACGTTCACGTTCCACGCTCAGTCCGAGGTCATGGTATGCTGCTACCACAAAAGCCATAAGGAGGTCTGCTCCGTTTTCTTCTGCCAGTTTGCAACTTTCGTTGATTACCGAAACTGCATGATCTGTGTTGTGGCCTTTGTCGAATGCCGAGTATTTCGGCAGGATGTTCTCACTTACATGGCGGATGACGGCATCTCTTCTGTCGTCGCACGATCTGTCTATCCTTGCGAGGTCGGCACCTTTCTGTGTGAGCATACGGTTAGGGTCAGGTGCTATCGAAAGTACATACTCCTCAGCGGCTTTCACAATATCGTTTTCGTTCATAGGTATTTTGTAATTGAATGCAAAGGTACAATTTTTTTTGCAAAGTGCTTTAATATTCGACGAAAAATTAGTAACTTTGCAGCGAAATTTCAAAATTATGGATGTACGTAAGATAATCAAGCTGCTTGTTGTGCTGGCAGTCACATTTGCAATGCGTTATGTTCCTTCTGAATTTTTTGGGCTTGACGGCATTGATGTTGCTGAACGGCGTATGTTGGCTATATTCGCCTTTGCTGCCCTCATGTGGATTACCGAGGTGTTGCCAGCCTGGGTGACGAGTGTTGTCGTGATAGTGGTGATGCTGCTGACGGTCACTGATGGTGGTATATCGGGTATTATAGACAGTATTGGCGAGGGTCATATTGTTTCATACAAGTCGGTCATGGCGGCTTTTGCCGACCCTGTCGTGATGCTTTTCCTTGGTGGTTTCGTCTTGGCTGCGGTGGCGTCAAAATCTGAACTTGACCTCAAGCTTGCCAAGGTTATCCTCAAACCATTTGGCACCAAGCCGCGTTGGGTGCTGCTTGGCTTTCTGCTGACCACGGCTGTCTTCTCGATGTTTGTCAGCAACACGGCAACTGCGGCTATGATGATTACGCTCCTTTCCCCTGTTCTGAAGAGCCTCCCAGACGACGAGCCTGGCAAGGCTGCTCTCGCTCTTGCCATTCCCATAGGGGCAAATGTCGGGGGTATAGGCACTCCTATCGGTACCCCTCCGAATGCCATTGCGATGAAATATCTCAACGACCCTTCTGGTCTGAATCTTGGCATCACATTCGGCGGCTGGATGCTTACGATGGTGCCTCTCATGCTCGCCGTGGTGCTGTTTTCGTGGTTTGTGCTTCTCAAGGCGCATCCTTTCAGGACAGATTCCATAAAACTGCAGTTGGCTGATGTCAGCAAGAGGGCGACGACATGGCAGGATTGGGTGATTTACTGCACCTTCGTCCTGACTATTGCCCTGTGGATGCTTGACAGTGTGACGGGATTGAATGCCAACGTAGTAGCCCTGATTCCTGTTGCCTTGTTTGTGGTGTTCGGGATATTCAATGCCAAGGACCTCCAACAACTTGACTGGAGCGTGCTTTGGATGGTGGCAGGGGGATTCGCCCTCGGTACTGGGATGTACGATACAGGGCTTGCCGGTGATATGGTCAGGTCTATTCCTTTTGATGCAATGCCTGCCTTGGCGGTTATCCTTGTGAGCGGTTTCGTCTGCTGGGGCTTGTCGCAGTTCATCAGCAATTCGGCTACAGCTGCCCTCCTGATGCCTATCATGGCTGTCGTGGGTGCAGGGTTGGAAGATAAGTTAGGTCTTTATGGCGGAAGTCACACGCTGCTTGTCGGGGTTGCCCTTTCGGCATCGTTTGCCATGGCGTTGCCTATATCCACCCCTCCGAATGCCATCTCCTATTCTACCGGACTTATTACCACGAATCAGATGGCAAAGGTTGGCGTCATTGTCGGTGTGATTGCATATCTGCTCGCTTATTGTGTGCTTCTTGTGTTCTGATTTTTTCTTCCGTTTTGCATGGTTGCTGTCGTCGGAAATGGTGTTCCGTCGGTCGGTGCGTGTCGGGGAATGCGTCATTCTGAATGGTAAAAGGGTATTCCTGCACGTCGTAATGGCTCTGTGCTGATTGCACATTTATTTGAAGTATTGTTAGTTATGTGTATTATACAAAATAATTTAATTTTTTCTTCAAATACGTTTGCTGGTTTGTGAAAAAGTTGTACCTTTGCAGTCGAGTAAGTCCTATACGACCAGCTCCCTTTGAACTCCCCCAGGGCTTGACCGCAGCAAGGGTAGAAGGTCGTAGCGGTGCGATGTAGATCGCTTACTCACCTGCCTCTTTAGCTCAGCTGGCCAGAGCACGTGATTTGTAATCTCGGGGTCGTTGGTTCGAATCCGACAAGAGGCTCAGAAAAGATTTCACCATCCGGAAGAGTTCCGGGTGGTGTTTTTTTTATCTCACGCAGAATACTTTTTTTATCTCACGCAGAATACGCAGAAATATGGGAATTTCTTTCTCTGCGTATTCTGCGTATTCTGCGTGAAACAGATACGCGAATTCTGCGTGAAAGTTTTTTGCTGATGTTTGAATACTCGAAATCAGCGAGTTACAATATATGGAAATATTTTCTTGTAAATACTTGTTCAATTCAAAAAATGTTTGTAAATTTGCAGCCTGTGATTGCATTCCCTTCGGAAAGCTTTTGCACGAATCAGATGACAGGTTCTGCTGGTTCGTGTGAAGGGATTAAAATATATGAACCTGCCTTTTATGTAATACGTATATGGATAGAGCAAAAGCAAAAAGGATTATCAGAATCCTTTCACTGTTAATCTTGTTGACAGGAATGTTTGTAATGTGCGACAGGCCGTCGGTTAACCAGCCAAAGACCAAAGAACAGCCTGAAGCACCAGATAATGGCCGTTCTCAAAATAAAGATACTCCCGTTGTAAATCAAGTTTGTAAATAACTAATTATAAATTTACGTATATGGATAGAGCAAAAGCAAAAAGGATTATCAGAATCCTTTCACTGTTAATCCTGTTGACAGGAATGTTTGTAATGTGCGACAGACCGTCGGTTAACCAGCCAAAGTCGCAACCTGAACCGCCAGATAATGGCCGTGAACGTTCTATACTTTTAGTAGATTCTAATGGTACAAACGAACCTAATTAAAATAATGATAATTAGGAAGTGTTTTCATGAAGTGAAAGGGAGAATGTAAAATGCATTCTCCCTTTTCTATTCCCTTCGAGTGTGTCTGTCTCCAACTACACGTATCAATTATCTCAATTAAAAACCTGACGAGGCGAGAGCATAGCCGAGGCGAGGATTGGGTTCGGCGGAGTCCAACATGACGCCTGTTTATAATGCCAAACATTTTCTGCTGAAAAATTTTGTCATCCCACAAATTATGCGTAACTTTGCAAAATTTATTTTGTAAACAACTAAAAACGTGGTATCATGACTCCTGAAGCTAATGCTCATGCCATGCGGTCGGGCTTGACGCTCGGTGCTATCTTCGCTGTAAATTACGTATTGTCAACGTTTCCGGCGGTGAGTTTCTTTTCGTGGGTAATTGAACTTTTCATTCTCTGGCTCGTCTATAAGATGACGGTCAAATGCCGTGACGAGGTGCTCGGCGGTGTGATTTCGTACGGCTCTGCACTCTGGTTCAACGTGCAGTTGTTCCTCTACTCAGCCATGGTGGCTGGTGTGTTCAAATATGTCTATCTGAAATTCCTGCGTCCAGGGTACCTCGACGAGATGCAGCAACTGGTGATGCGGACTTTCGAGCAGATGCATATTGACAGTTCGACACAGGAGCAGGTGATTTCTACTCTTGACCAGACGCTGACGCCTGAAAACATTGCCCTCTATTCGGTGATGGGCGACGTGATGCTCGGATTCCTGGTGGGTCTCGTTGTGGCTGCAATAGTCAGACGTGACTGATTTTTGGTTTTTGATAATAAATTGAATTATGGATATATCGGTAATTGTACCCCTCTTCAACGAGGAGGAGTCGTTGAGAAAACTCTATGAATGGATTAAAAGGGTGATGACCGAAAACGGCTTCACCTACGAGGTGATATTCGTCAATGACGGTTCGACCGACGGTTCGTGGCGCGTCATCGAGGAGCTGAACAGTGAGGACGACGAGCACATACACGGCATAAAGTTCCGTCGTAACTACGGCAAGTCGCCTGCCCTGTACTGCGGGTTCAAGAAAGCCTTAGGCGACGTGGTAATCACCATGGACGCTGACCTGCAGGATTCGCCAGACGAGATACCAGGACTCTACAAAATGGTGACAGAAGAGGGCTACGACCTCGTATCAGGCTGGAAACGCAAACGTTACGACAATGCGCTGACTAAGAATATTCCTTCGAAGATTTACAATGCGACGGCACGTCGCGTCACTGGCCTGCACCTTCACGATATGAACTGCGGGCTGAAGGCTTACCGCAACGAGGTGGTGAAAAACATCGAGGTCTATGGCGAGATGCACCGCTACATACCATATCTTGCCAAGAATGCCGGCTATTCCAATATCGGCGAGAAGGTTGTGCAGCACCGCAAGCGCGAGTTCGGCAAGTCGAAGTTCGGCCTTGAACGTTTCGTGAACGGCTATCTCGACCTCCTCTCGCTCTCGTTCCTCAACCGTTTCGGCAAGCAGCCTATGCACTTCTTCGGTCTCTGGGGCTCGGTGATGTTCCTCATTGGTCTGGTGGCTGTGGTGATAATAGGTGTGAACAAGATTGTCCATCTCTCGTGTGGCACACCTGCTCCGCTCATCACCAACATGCCGTATTTCTATATCGCCCTGACCATGATGCTTCTCGGCACACAGATGTTCCTCGCGGGATATGTGGCTGAGCTGATAGCCCGTTCGAATTCGGAGCGTAACAATTACCAAATCAGCAAGGAGATTTAATCGCTATGGAAACTTTTCTTGAAATACTGAAATTCACCATCCCTTCAGTCATCGCACTTGTGGGGGTATATTTCATCATCGACAAAATCTACAGGCAGGAGTCGAAACGTCGCGACTTCGAGATATTCAAGATGCAGAAAGACGTGGTGCTGCCTATGCGTCTGCAGGCTTACGAGCGTATGACGCTCTTCCTCCAGCGCATACAGCCAGAGTCGATGCTCACACGTTTCCAGTTCGATAAACTGACTGTGAAGCAGCTGCAGCAGATGCTCCTGCAGTCGGTACGCGACGAGTTCAACCATAATGCTGCACAGCAGATATACGTGAGTCCAAAGGTCTGGGGTCTCGTATTGAACTCGCGAGAGAGCGTATGCCAGCTCATCAACAGTTGCGCAGCTCAGCTTCCTGCCGACGCAACGGCAATGGAACTTGCAAAGCTGATGCTCGAGACGTATGCATATTCTGACGAAACACCTATTGACCTTGCGTTGCAGCAGATGCGCCGCGAAGTGATAGGATGACAACCCCTGACAGACAGTGAACGACAGACGCAAAATATCGTATTTCGCACTGACTATTGCAGTTCTGGTTGTAATGGCTACAGGTTGCACTTCGCCCAATGAATGCCTGCAGAACATGGACGTCGCATACAAGGTGAAGTTCATGAAGGTGGCTTACGACCAGGGCAGCGAGAGCTATGTGGCAAGCCAAGTGAGCGTTGTGACATCTGTCCACGGCTTGGGACGTGACTCCATGCTGTACGACAGTGTGCAGGTGAACGGCATGGCTCTGCCTTTGCAGTCGAACGACACGATTTCGGCATTTGTCATCTGCCAGCAGGCGGCCAGCTATGGCGACACAGTCATGGTGTCAGACACCCTGTGGGTGATTCACGACAACGAGTTGGAGTTTGTATCGGTCGAATGCGGATGCGCTGTACAGAACAAGGTGCGTGACGTGATACATACGGTGAACATGATTGACTCTGTGGCAAGGGTGGCTGACATGGTGGACCGCAAAAGCATTGAAAACCTTAAAATCTATGTGAGGAACAGATGAAACGCGTGATGACAATATTTACTCTCTGTCTGCTTTGCATAACGCTCAATGCACAGCGAGATTCGGTCATCGTACGCGAAAAGAAACATAACCCCAACTACGAATTGCCTGTAGTGCACGGATTCTCGGTCAATGCAGATGTGCTTTCGCCGGTGATGAACCTTGTCCACGGACGGGTGTATGGCGGGGAGTGCCATATCGACCTTAACCTTTTCAACCGCGTGTTCCCGACTGTTGAGGTGGGTTATGCAGACGCTGTGCAGAATCTCGGCATGGACGTCACATACAAGACACACGCCCCATACGTGCGTGTCGGCTTGAACTACGGATTGCTGAAACCCTTTACCAAATCTGGCGAACACAGGTCGCTCGACTGCTATCCGTATGTCGGGCTTCGCTACGCAATGGCTTTCATGAATTATGACATCCAGAATTTGGTGATAGAGGATAAATACTGGGGCACTAAGGATGTGAAAAATTTCACAAACCCATCAGTATATAGTGGCTGGATGGAGGTCGTGGCTGGCGTGAGAATGAATCTGGCACGTGGATTCACACTTGGGTGGGCTTTCCGTTTCAGGGCACTGCTGCATACAACGGCAGAGGACAAGGTGTTTGTCCATTATGTACCGGGCTACGGCAAGTCGGACGGTTCGGCATTCACGTTCAACTATACGATAGGCTATACCTTCTCGATAGACGGACGCAAGCCGGTCGAGAAAAAATACTGAACATATATATACGAGACAAATCATTTGAAAAATGAAAAATTTTGCGTTGATAGGGGCTGCAGGGTATATTGCCCCAAGACATCTGAAAGCCATAGCAGATACAGGGAACAACCTTGTGGCTGCATTTGATAAATTTGACAGTGTGGGTAGGCTGGATTCGTCGTTCCCTCAGTGCTCGTTCTTCACAGAACAGGAGCAGTTCGACAGATTCTGCAGCAAGGTGAAGGGAACGTCCGAGAATATCGACTGGCTGTCGGTATGCACACCGAACTACACGCACGATGCGTTCATCCGTTACGGCCTAAGGTTGGGGGCAAACGTGATCTGCGAGAAACCAGTAGTCCTGAATCCATGGAATCTGGAGCAACTGATGAAAGTCGAGGAGGAAACCGGACAACAGGCTTACAACATACTCCAGTTGCGTCTGCATGATTCGATTGCCGCACTGAAAAAGAAAATCGAGGAGGGACCAAAGGACAAGATATATGATGTCGATCTGACGTACATCACCTCACGTGGAAAATGGTATTACACTTCGTGGAAGGGAAACAACCACAAGTCGGGAGGCGTCGCAACGAACATTGGGGTGCATTTCTATGACATGCTCCAGTGGATATTCGGACCTGTCGAGAAGAACATTGTCCATGTGATGAGTTTCGACCGTGTGGCTGGGTACCTGGAACTGAAACGTGCAAGAGTGCGCTATTTCCTTTCAATCAATGCTGATTGCCTGCCTGAAAACGCCGTGCAGGGAGAGAAGAGGACTTACCGTACACTCAACATAGACGGTGACGAATTTGAATTTTCAGCAGGTTTCACCGAACTGCATACCAAGAGCTATCAGGAGATACTGGCTGGCCGTGGTTTTAGAATATCAGAGGCAATGCCTTGCATATCAATTGTTCACGACATACGCAATGCCAAACCGATAGGACTGAAAGGCGATTATCACCCTTTGGCAAAACTGCCTTTGGCAAAACATCCATTCGGTTGGGATGACGTAAAATACTAATTCAATGAGAGTATGTGTAACAGTTTGTCAAGTCAGAGAATGAAAAGGTTTGTTGCATTGTTGCTGCTTGTCCCTGCCTGTATGGTTCTCTCAGGTCAGCACAAGTTTGAGTTCCGTGCGGCTTGGATAGCCAGTGTGGCAAACATCGACTGGCCTTCGGCTGGCGGGATAAGCACCGAGCAGCAGAAAAAGGAGATGGTTGACATGCTCGACTCGTTGAAGAAACTGAAATTCAATGCCGTTGTGTTCCAGGTGCGTCCGACGGCAGATGCACTCTATAAATCCGAAATCGAGCCTTGGTCGTTTTATCTCACAGGTTCGCAGGATTCTGCACCAAAACCGTTTTACGACCCATTGGCTTTCACGATATATGAGGCTCACAAGCGCAACATCGACGTCCATGTCTGGATAAACCCATACAGAATCCTGAATGATGATGATGTGTCAAGACTAAGCAGGAACCACGTGTTCTTCAAGAAACCGTACATGGTCGTGAAGTATGGCGGCAAATATTACTTCAACCCAGGACTGGACGAGACGCGCAACTATCTGGTGCGTGTGATTTCAGACATCGTACGCCGTTACGATATGGATGCTATCCATTTTGACGATTATTTCTACCCATACAGAGTTGCCGGCGAGGATTTCCCTGACGCCGAGACGTTCAGCAAAAATCCCCGAGGTTTCAAAAATATTGGCGACTGGAGACGGAACAACGTGAATATGGTTATCCACGAGTTGAGCACCATGATTCACCAGACCAAGCCATGGGTGGAGTTCGGAATCTCGCCTTTCGGAGTATGGCGCAACGTGTATCGTGACTCTGCCGGAAGCAACACCAAGGCAGGTACTACCAATTACGACGACCTGTATGCTGACGTCCGTCTATGGCTGCAGAACGGATGGATTGACTATGTGGCACCACAGCTTTATTGGGAAATCGGGAAGCAGGTGGCTGATTACAGCGTGCTGATAGACTGGTGGAACAGAAACACCTTCGGCAAGAACCTTTATATAGGACTGTATGCTTCAGGTCTGACCATCAACAAGGCTCAGGCTTGGAAACGTCCTAACGAACTGTGCCGCCAGCTTCGCCTGAACGAACGTTATGACAACGTAAAAGGGGATATAATGTACTCCTGCCTGCCATTGCTCAGAAACCCCCAGGGGTTGTGCGATAGCCTCTCATGCACATTCTATAAATATCCGGCACTCGTGCCTCCGAACGACGGCATGGGAGGTGTGCGCCCCGAAGCTCCACGAAATGTGAGAGTACAGAAAATGGGCAGGCGTGACTATCTATGGTGGGACGAATCAGATTTGCGTGGCGGACGGAAGATAGTGTCGTACGTGATTTACCGTTTTGAGAAAGACGAGGAAATTGACCTTATGCGGATGGACAAGGTCGTTGCGCGTGTGCAGGACAATTGTTTGGACCTCAGCAGCATCGACGGAAGAAATTGCAAGATAGTAGTCACTGCTGTCAATAGATACCATTACGAAAGCGAAGGATCAAAACCAGTGCAATTATGAAATACATAGGAATAATACCTGCCAGATACGGCTCGTCGCGTTTTCCCGGAAAACCATTGGCTATGCTCGGAGGACGTACAGTCATCGAGCGTGTATATTGTCAGGCACGGAAAGTACTCGAAGATGTGGTTGTCGCAACTGACGACGAAAGGATATACAACGAAGTAAAACGTTTCGGTGGCAATGCCGAAATGACCTCGGCAAACCATAGGTCAGGCACTGACCGCTGCTGGGAAGCGTACCGAAAACATGGCATGAAGGCTGACGTGATAATCAATATTCAAGGTGATGAACCATTCGTGCAGCCAGAGCAGCTGACAGCCCTGATGAAATGTTTCGACAGTGCAGACACCGACATTGCGACACTTATCAAACCATACGATAAGGGAGTGAAATACGAGGTGATAGCTGACCCTAACTGCGTGAAATGTGTGGCAGCCGCAGACGGCCGTGCGTTGTATTTCTCGCGCAGCGTGATTCCTTACCTCCGAGGTGTAGAAAAAGATGAGTGGTCGTCGGAGAGGAAATACTATAAGCATCTTGGTGTATATGCCTACAGGGCAGAGGTGCTGGCTGAAATAACCGACATGGAGCAGTCTCCGCTTGAAAAGGCTGAATCACTCGAACAGTTGCGCTGGATTGAGAACGGCAAAGTTATCCGCACAGCTGTGACTGACATAGAGACTGTAGGCATTGATACTCCGGAAGACCTCCGCAATGCCGAATTTTTCCTAACTATGATTAATAAAAAAACAGATAAGATATGAAATTCAAGAGAGTACTTCTCAAACTGAGTGGTGAGTCGCTTATGGGCTCGCAGAAATATGGTATTGATGACAAGCGACTCGGCGAATACGCAGAGCAGATTGCGGAAATCGTCAGGGGCGGTGTTCAGGTCGGCATAGTCATTGGCGGTGGAAACATTTTCCGCGGACTGAGCGGTGCTGGACGAGGATTCGACCGCATCAAGGGTGACCAGATGGGTATGCTCGCCACTGTGATAAACTCGCTTGCCCTTTCGTCGGCACTCGGCTCTGTGGGAGTCAAATCACGTGTACTCACGGCTGTCCGTATGGAACCTATAGGCGAGTTCTACACACGCGACCGTGCCATCGAGACTCTCGAACGTGGCGAGGTGGCTATCTTCTCGGCAGGGACGGGCAACCCTTATTTCACGACCGACACAGGCTCGTCGCTTCGTGGAATAGAAATCAAGGCTGATGTCATGCTGAAAGGTACGCGTGTTGACGGCATATATACCGCAGATCCTGAAAAAGACCCTACTGCCGTTAAATTCGATGATATAACTTACGACGAGATTTACAACCGTGGGCTGAAGGTGATGGACCTCACGGCAACAACGATGTGCAAGGAGAACAACCTGCCGATAATCGTGTTTGATATGGACACTGTGGGCAACCTCAAGAAGGTGGTCAGCGGCGAGAACATCGGCACATACGTACATAATTGACTATGGGTATTTTCAAGACTATATTGTTCGGCGGATTGGGCTTTACGCTCGGTGGACCTATAGGGATGATCGTCGGAGTGGTTATTGCAGCCTTGTCGGATGTCGGGAAGACAGATTTCGGCAAGGCAATTGATGATGGTTCGTCGTTTGGCGGCAAGACGAGACATTTCACCAGACAGCAGACGGCAAACGATTTCAAAGTGGCTCTGCTCGTGATGTTTGCTGCCGTGATGAAGGCTGACGGTCAGGTGGTGAAATCAGAACTGACAGTGGTGAAGCGCTTCCTCCTGAAAAATTATGGCGAAGAGGGGACACTTGAGGCTCTGAAAATACTCAAGGCTTTGCTGAACACGTCGATTGATGTTGACGCTGTGTCGAAACAATGCGCTGAAAACATGTCGTACAGCACGAGACTTCACCTGTTGCATCTGCTTTATTCCATAGCAGATGCCGATGGCAAAATCGACCCTTCCGAAAAGGCTGTCATCAACCGCATAGCAGTAGGAATGGAAGTCACAATGGCTGACATTCAGTCTATCGCTGCAATGTTCCATTCCAGCCAGGGTGACAACAGCTGGGCATACAGTGTGCTCGAACTCGAACAAGGTGCCTCGCAGGATGAAATAAAGAAGGCGTATCGCCGCATGGCTATGAAATATCATCCTGACAAGGTCAGCACCCTCGGCGATGAGGCAAAGACTCAGGCTACAGAGAGGTTTAGAAAGGTCAAGGAGGCTTACGAACTCCTAATGGGTAATAAATAAATGTTTTTGATATGAAGAAGATAGTTCTGTTGATGGTGGGAACCAGCCTGGCGTGGAGTATTGCCGCACAGGTGAGTGATCCGGTGATCAGGGAAAAGGCAAATGGCGATTTGGGTTATCATCTCGATGTATATACCAATGTGTTGCAGGAATTGCAGAAAAACTATGTTGACACGCTGAACTACAAGAACCTGCTGAAAGTGTCGTTAGGTCACATGCTTTACAGTCTCGACCCTTATACGCAGTTTATCCCTGCCGAGGATGATGACTATATCAAGCGCCTTCAGTCTGGACAGTATGGTGGTGTCGGGTCAGTCATCACGCTTTGCGACAGTATGCCTTATTTCTCGGAACCTTACGAAGGTATGCCTGCAGCCAATGCCGGAATACGTCCGGGCGACAAGATACTCGAAATAGACGGTGTGAAATGCAAGAATAAATCGATTTCGGATGTCAGCGTCATGTTGCGTGGTAAACCTGAAACGAAAATCAAAGTCAAAGTTGAGAGACTCGGCGAGAAGAAACCTTTAGTTTTCGAATTTCTCCGGAAAACCGTCAAAATGCCTACAGTGCCGTATTGGGGCAAGGTGGGTGACCATACCGGGTATGTGATGATTGAGGATTTCATTGACCGTACTTCGTTCGATTTCAAGAATGCAGTGGCAGAACTTGTCGAAAAACACCAGATAGACAAACTCGTGATTGACCTTAGAAACAATGGGGGAGGATTGGTAAGCGAAGCAGTCAGCATAGCTTCGCTGTTTGTGCCGAGAGGGACCACTATAGTGACAATGAAAGGTGTGCATGATGGAGCATCCCGTATCTATAAAACCGAGAATGACCCTCTGTACGAAGATATGAAACTCATCTTTCTTGTAAATGACAACACTGCATCGTCATCCGAAATCCTGGCAGGCGCTTTGCAGGACCTCGACCGTGCTCACGTGATAGGTACCAGGACTTATGGCAAGGGGGTGGTGCAGCAGGTGGCAGAGTTGCAATACGATAACTTCATGAAACTGACTGTATCGAAATACTATTTGCCTTCGGGAAGATGTGTCCAGAAATATGACAATGTGAAACCTAAGGAGTTCAAGACAGCGAAAGGCCGTAAGGTAAAAGACGCTTCGGGAATTGAACCAGACGAGACGTTCTCGGACAGCAGCAAGGTGAACATAGCTGACTATATGTACGTGAAAAACGTCTATTTCAAGTTTGCAAACCAGTATCAGGCTACTCATGCCGGAATAGGAAAACTTGAAGATTTCAAGGTGACGGACGATATTTATGATGCGTTCTGTGATTTTGTGAAAAACATGAACTTCACATACGAACTTGAAAGCGCAAAGCATGTCGAGGAACTTCGCAAATTCGTTGACGGCGAGGGCTATGGCGAGATGACAGCCGATATATTCAGCCAATTGAAGGAGGCATTGCAACCTAACATAGAGCGCGATATGCGGCTGTTCGCTGATGAGATAAAGGAAAATCTCGAACGTGAGCTTGCCATGCGCTATTACTATAGATGGGGAACCTACGAAATATTCGTTCGCCATGATAAAACCATTAAAAAGGCAGTAACTAAATTTGACAAGATATGAAAAAGTTATTTTTGATTTTTGCATTGACTTTATGTGCTGTGCTTGCTGATGCGCAGACGGTCAAGCATATTACCAAGGCTGAATTTTTAGAGTACGTCTGGAATTATGAGGAGAATCCCAATGAGTGGACCTATAAAGGCGATGTGCCTTGCATAGTAGATTTCTATGCGACATGGTGCGGTCCATGCAAGCGACTTTCGCCGATATTGGAAGAACTTCAGAATGAGTATGCTGGTAAATTGGTTATATACAAAGTGAATACAGAGGTGGAACAAGAATTGGCAGGAGTGTTTGGCGTACAGAGCATTCCGACTGTGCTATGGTGTCCTAAAAGCGGAAAGCCTACTATTACCAAGGGGTTGATGCCTAAGGAGAATCTTGTGCAGATGATCACCGAATTCCTTATGGTAAAGTGATATGGAGGAACTGAGGAAACTCTATTTCCAATTTACAGGAAAGAATGTTCTGACCATAGACGAATTGCCTTCGTCCGGCTCAAACAGACGCTATTTCAGGCTCGTGGGAGATGACGGAAAAACACTTATAGGCGTCAAAGGTACATCGGTTGAGGAAAATCTGGCATTTGTCGAGATAGCAAGGCATTTCAAGTCAAAGGGACTCAATGTCCCTGAAGTGTATGCTGTCAGCGACACCAACGAGTTCTATCTTCAGGAGGATCTCGGTGATGCCATATTGTTCAAGGCTACAGAAAACGGCAGAGCTTGCGGACGTTTCAGCGACGAGGAATTACGGTTGCTGAAACGCACAATGGAACTGTTGCCTGATATTCAATTCAAAGGTGCTGAAGGACTTGACTTTTCAGTATGTTATCCTCAGCCCGAGTTTGACGAGAGGATGATATCTTTTGACTTGAACTATTTCAAATATTGTTTCCTGAAGGCAACGGGACTTGACTTCTCCGAGATAAAGCTTGAAGACGATTTCCAACGCATGAGCAGTATCTTGATGCGAGCACAGTCGTCAACTTTCCTCTATCGGGATTTTCAGTCGCGGAATATAATGATTGTCGGTGGTGAACCATATTTTATCGATTTTCAAGGAGGACGTCGAGGACCAATTTATTATGATGTTGCATCATTCGTTTGGCAGGCAAAGGCAAACTACAGCGAGGAGATTCGCGAGCAATTGTTGAAGACATACCTTGCTTCTCTCCGTAAATATATGCCTGTCGATGAAACTTACTTCCGTCAACAGTTGCGGCATTTTGTGTTGTTCAGGACTTTGCAGGTGCTTGGAGCTTATGGCTTCAGAGGCTATTTCGAAAAGAAACCGCATTTTCTGCAGAGCGTTCCTTTCGCAATCTATAACCTCAGAAAGTTGCTTGAAGAACCATTTACTGAATATCCATACCTTGACTGTTTATTGCGTCAGCTCGTTGACATGAAGCAATATAAGGATATGTCAGTGCAGCAGAAACTCGAAGTCAGAGTGTTCAGTTTTGCATACAAGAAGGGAATCCCGGCAGATACTACAGGGAATGGCGGAGGTTTTGTGTTCGACTGCCGTGCACTGAACAATCCCGGCAAATACGAACATTACAAACACTTCACAGGTCGTGACCCCGAAGTTATAAAATTCCTCGAGGATGATGGCGGAGTATTCCCTTATCTTAATAATGTGTATAATCTGGTGGATGCCCATGTCGAGAAGTTCATAGAACGCAAGTTCCAGCATTTCATGGTTTCATTCGGTTGTACAGGAGGCCAGCACCGGTCGGTATATTGTGCTGAACATCTGGCAGAACATTTGTCGAAGAAGTATGACATCATTGTGAAACTGGAACACAGAGAGCTGAAATGAAAGCGTTTATATTTGCAGCTGGTCTTGGCACACGACTGAAACCATTGACTGATACCCGTCCCAAAGCTCTGGTTGAATATAGAGGCAAGGCAATGCTGGATATTGTGGCTGACCGACTGAAGGCACAGGGATTCACCGGGTTTGTGGTGAATATACACCATTTCGGTGAGCAGATAGTCCGTCATATAGATGGCAGGGCAGACCATGAGCTGTTCGAAATATCAGACGAGCGGGATTTGTTGCGTGATACTGGAGGAGCCATCCGCCATGCTTTCAGAAGAGGCATATTGCTTGGCGACTCGTTCATGGTTCACAATGTTGACATCATGAGCAATGTAGATTTGCGTAAAATGGTAGAAGCTTTCAAACCTGACATGCTGGCTCTGCTTCTTGTAAGCGAGCGTGAGACGACAAGATACCTGTGGTTCGATGACATTATGAGACTGACAGGATGGGAAAACGTCAAGACAGGCGAGGTGAAGGGAAGACGCTCATCAGTGAAGCTCGCATTTGCTGGAGTACATATCTTGAGTTCGCGAGTGCGGGAACTGATGGAGCCATGGGACGAGAAATTCTCTATCATTGATTTCTATCTTTCGGTATGCGCAGACGAAAAAATATACGGATACGTTAGCGAAGGTGCTGAAATACTCGATATTGGTAAACTGGAACAATTGAAATGATTGATACACATTCACATATTTTTGGTCCTGAATTTGATGATGATAGGGCGGAAGTGGTACGTCGTGCAAAAGATGCAGGAGTCAACAAAGTTTTGCTTGCAAATGTCGATACGAACACTATAGGTCAGATGAAGCGTTGCAGGGAGGAATACCCTGACTTCACAGCTATGGCTATGGGTCTTCATCCTACGGAGATAAGAGATTGCTGGAAGGATGACCTCAGGCAGATATATGACGAGTTGCAAAATGGCGATTATGTCGCTGTCGGCGAAATAGGACTGGACTTCTATTGGGACAGAAACTTCGAGAAGGAGCAGCGCGAAGTGATGAGAACGCAGATGGCATGGGCTCTTGAAATGAATCTGCCGGTTATACTTCATATACGAAAAGCTTATGCTGAGGCATTTGAGGTGCTTAGTGATTTCGGAAACAGAGATTTCCATGGGGTGTTCCATTGTTTCAGCGGGGGATTGGAAGAGGCAAAGAAGGCTATACGAATGGGCTTCTTTCTCGGTATTGGCGGAGTGCTGACATACAAGAATTCAACTCTCGGCGATATAATACGTGAAGTTGGGTTGGAACATTTGCTGCTTGAGACAGATGCTCCATATCTTGCTCCTGTTCCATATCGTGGCAAACGTAATGAGCCTGCTTTTATGACTGCCGTGAGAGATAAAATGTCGGAGATTTTTAATCAAAATGCACAGGTTGTGGATGAAATTACGACGAAAAACGCACGGAATTTGTTTGGAATATAGTGCTGATATAGTCGTTTTATCATTCGAATACTTACATTTTGAAAATGTTTTCCGTTGAAAATCAAAAAGTTTTTTGATTTTTGCGATATGGGAAATTTTTATTGGAAAAACTGGGCATAATTCGTTATTTTTTACTAAATTGCGCCCGATTTTGGAATGTATTGAAGGAGAGATGCTCGAGTGGTTGAAGAGGCACGCCTGGAAAGCGTGTAAACGTCTAAAGCGTTTCAGGGGTTCGAATCCCCTTCTCTCCGCAATGAAAAATAATATTAACTAAAAACAAAGAAAAAAATGAAAAAGATTTTTGCAGTAGTTGCTGCTGTGGCTGTTTTCGCTTTCGGAATGGCTACAAACGTTAATGCACAGAAAGAGGCTGCTCCTGCAGCTGAGGCTATTGAAGTAGCAGAGGCTGAACAGGCTACAGAAGCTGTTGAGGCTGCTGAACCAGCTGAGGGAGTTGAGGCAGTTGAAACTGAAGAAGAGGTTGCTGAAGAGGGTATGCATCAGACTTTGAAGACTAAGTTCATCGAGGGTGGTGCTTTCTTTATGTCTCTCGTTGTATTCTGTCTTATTTTCGGTCTTGCATTCTGTATCGAACGTATCATCTATTTAAGCTTGTCAACAGTCAACACAAACAAACTTCTCAAGGAACTTGACGAAGCTTGGGACAAAGGTGGCGTAGAAGCTGCAATGGAAGTTTGCCGCAACACTCGCGGTCCTGTTGCTTCAATATTCTATCAGGGTCTTTCACGTTACACTGAAGGTGTTGACGTAGTGGAAAAAACTGTTGCTTCTTATGGCTCAGTCCAGCTCGGTCTCTTGGAGAAAAACCTCTCTTGGATTTCGTTGTTCATCGCTTTGGCTCCAATGTTGGGATTCATGGGTACCGTTATCGGTATGATTGAGGCATTCGATAAAATCCAGCAGGCAGGTGATATTTCGGCTACTGTCGTTGCCGGTGGTATCAAGGTCGCTCTGTTGACTACACTCCTCGGTCTGATTGTTGCAATCATCCTTCAAATTTTCTATAACTATATCCTTTCGCGTATCGATGCTATGACTAACGAAATGGAGGATTCTTCCATCTCGTTGCTTGATATCGTTGTAAAACATTCGAAATAATTAAGGTCTAATCATTTAATAGTCGAAGTTATGTTGAAAAAATTGCCTACAATAGTACTCATTGTAATAGGCGCCCTTTCGTTGGTGGTCATTGCAATGTTCCTGGGCGGGTTGGGTGATGCTACATTCGTCAGCCCAAACAGTGGAGATCAATTACAGGACTCGACTCATACAGATCTTTTCCTCAACTGGACATACATTTTGTTTGGAGTAGCATTGGTTATTTTTGCAGTGTCATTCATCCTTTGGATAGTTGATATCTTCGCAAAAGACAAGACAAGAGGATTTGTATTGGTTGGATCATTAATCGCTTTGGCGGCTATCGGCTTGATATCTTGGTCGTTGGGTTCAGCTGAAGAACTCAAAATCATCGGATATGAGGGAACTGACAATGTTGGATTTTGGTGCCAGTGGACTGATATGATGTTGTTTATGTCATATACACTTGTGGCTGTCATCGTTGTCGCTGTTCTCGCCACAGTAATCTTTAGAGCAGTAAAAAAATAAGAGGTAATAATTATGGGAAAAAGGTCAGTACAGGAAATTAATGCAAGTTCGATGGCGGACATCGCCTTCCTGCTGCTTATTTTCTTCCTTGTCAC